>JANLSA010000184.1:0-3830 GCA_031362085.1 Bacteroidota bacterium
ATTTCAATTATTTTATTAATTCTGTTCATTTCGAAAAAAAATATTAATCAAAAAAAATATTAATCAATAATTTCTAATTCTTATCCGCCTCCCCTATCTTTGCTTTAGTTGCATAAACAACCAATATTTCAAGTTAAATAACAGATATATGAAGATTCTTGTTTGCATCAGCAAAACGCCGGACACAACCGCAAAAATAGCCTTCACAGATAACAACACGAAATTCGATAACAACGGTGTTCAATGGATTATTAATCCATACGATGAATGGTATGCTCTTGTTCGTGCTATTGAATTAAAAGAAAAAGACCCCTCAATCGTTATTCATCTCTGTACTGTTGGTAGTGCAGATGCAGACCCGATAATCAGAAAAGCATTGGCATTGGGTGGTGATGAAGCAATTCGTGTGAATGCTGACAGCCACGATAGTTTTTTTATCGCTTCTCAAATTGCTGAAATAGCTAAAATTGGATATGACTTAATTTTTACCGGAAAAGAAACAATTGACTATAATGGTTCATCAATAGGTGGAATGGTTGCCGAGCTTTTGAATTTGCCATATGTTTCTTTAGCAACAAAGTTTGAACAGAGCGGAAACAAAGCAATCATTACAAGAGAAATTGAAGGTGGTGAAGAAATATGTGAAGTTGAATTTCCAGTTACTGTAAGTTGCCAAAAAGGAATGGCAGAACAAAGAATACCGAATATGCGTGGTATTATGGCTGCACGAACTAAAACGTTAAAAGTGGTCGAGCCGATTGCAATAGAAGCATTGACTGCAATTACAAGTTTTGAATTACCTCCGGCAAAAGCTGGCGTAAAATTAGTTTCACCGGATAATGTTGAAGAATTGATAAGACTCCTTCATGAAGAAGCTAAAGTGATTTAATTTAAAATATAAACTAAAAATAAAAATATGTCAGTTCTGATTTATATAGATTCCGCTGATGGTCATGTAAAAAAATCTTCCCTTGAAGCTTTGACTTATGGAAGCACTCTTGCAACTCAATTGGATGTATCAGCCGAAGCTGTTATTCTTGGAAATAGTAGTGATGATATAGCAGCATTGGGTAAATATGGCGTTAAAAAAATCTATCATGCTAATAATGATTTATTGAATCACCTGGATGCACAGGTTTTTACGAATGTAATATCAGAAGCAGTTACCGCCTGTGGTGCTTCCGTAATTATTTTTTCAAATAATGTAAATGGAAAATCAATTGCACCCCGTCTTTCAGCAAAACTAAAAGCGGGTTTAGTTTCTGGTGCAGTTGAATTGCCAGTTCTATCTGCTTCAGGCGCATTCACTGTAAAAAAAGCAGTTTTTTCCGGTAAAGCATTTGCAAATATTTCGATTACAACTGCCGTAAAAATTATTACCGTCGCTCCAAACTCGTATAAAACAATTGCGGGTGAAGGAACAGCAGAAGTGGTTTTATTAAATACAACAATTGGCACACCTAAAATAAAAATAACTGCAGTAAATAAAGTGACGGGGCAGGTTCCATTAAGCGAAGCTGATATAGTGGTAAGTGCTGGCAGGGGATTAAAAGGTCCGGAGAACTGGGGCATGATTGAAGAAATGGCAAAATTGCTTGGAGCTGCTACAGCCTGTAGCCGCCCGGTTGCAGATACAGATTGGCGGCCGCATCATGAACATGTAGGACAAACGGGACTTGCTATAGCCCCCAATTTATATATCGCAATCGGTATTTCAGGAGCAATACAACATCTTGCAGGTGTAAACAGAAGTAAAACGATTGTAGTTATTAATAAAGACCCGGAGGCGCCTTTCTTTAAAGCTGCTGATTATGGAATTATAGGTGATGCTTTTGATGTGGTACCGAAAATGAATGAGGCAATTAAGAAGATGAAAGGACTTTAATAAAGCAATAAGTAATTTTTTAATAAATTAAGTTTTTTAAAGCGGCTTTAATAAGCTGCTTTTTTTATTAAAATGACTATTTTCGTGGCAGGTTATGAAGAAAATAGAATTGGAAATAGTAGCCCTTTCGCACAGCATTACGCAAACGCATTCCTATGCTGTTGTGTTGGGAGAAGTAAATGGAGTTCGCCGTCTGCCAATTGTTATTGGCGGTTTCGAGGCACAGGCGATTGCTGTTGCCCTGGAAAAAATGCAACCAAGCCGACCACTCACTCACGACTTGATGAAAAATTTTATGAATGCCTTTGGACTTACCCTGCATGAAATAATAATTTGTGATCTACAGGAAGGGATTTTTTATTCCAAACTCGTTTGCTCTTCTGAAAATGATACGGTAGAAATTGATTCCCGTACTTCCGATGCACTGGCATTGGCAGTACGTTTTGGTTGCCCGGTTTATACGTATGAGAATATTTTAGAAAATGCCGGCATCATCATGGAGGATTCAGATAAAAGTAAAAAGAAAAAAGGAGCATCAGAGGTGTTTATTGAAGAACCTGAGATAACCGGTCGGGAAGATCTGAAAACTATGACACTTGAGGAGCTTAATCATTTGTTGAACCAGGTATTAGAAGCCGAAGACTATATACGGGCTGTATCGATTCGGGATGAAATAAACAATCGCAGAAAAACTAAATAATTTTTGTAAATCCGAACGGTCCAGAGCTACTATCAATTTATCGTTCCTGTTCTGTGGTAACTTTAAACGTCCTGTAATTTTTATTTATCAATCTTCAACTATTCATTTAATCACTGCAAGCTTTATTAATGGTAGTTTTTCCAAACGCTAAAATAAATCTCGGTCTTACCATCCTGAATAAAAGAGATGATGGCTACCATAATCTTGAAACTGTTTTTTACCCCGTTCTTATCAAAGACGTTTTAGAAATAATTGCCGCCGATACATTCGAATTCACTACGAGTGGAATTTCAATCGATGCAATAAATGAAGAAAATATCTGTATTCAAGCTTATCAATTATTAAAAAAAGATTTTCCAAAACTGCCTGCTGTAAAAATGCATCTCCATAAAACCATTCCAATGGGTGCAGGTCTTGGTGGTGGCAGTGCAGATGGTGCCTTTACTTTAAAACTGCTAAATCAAAAATTTGAATTGGGTTTATCAACCGCACAATTGATCAAGTATTCATTGCAACTTGGAAGTGATTGTCCTTTTTTTATTTTAAACAAACCGTCATTTGCATCAGGCCGTGGCGAAATATTGGAGGAAATAAATATCGATTTATCAAACTATAAAATAATTCTCATCAATCCCGGTATTCTTATTCGTACGGGATGGGCATTTACACAACTCACTCCTCCCCTGTTATCAAAAAAAAGAAAAGAAATCATTCAACAACCTATAGATTCCTGGAAAGCAGAATTGCTAAATGATTTTGAAACGCCTGTTTTCAAAAAATATCCGGAAATAAAATCAATAAAGGAAGAATTATATAATCAGGGAGCAATCTATGCATCTATGAGCGGAAGTGGTTCATCCGTATTTGGTATTTTCAACAAAGAAGAGATAACAAATTTTCCCTTACCCGAAAATTATTTTATAAAAGAATTATTTTGCTAAAGCCAGCAATGAATTCAAATCTAATCTGTCAGACACCATCATCAGTTTTCCATTTTCATCTAAAGGCCAATCTTCTTTTTCTTTATCCCAATATAATTCAACGCCATTATGATCCGGGTCATTCAAATAAATGGCCTCAGATACGCCATGATCAGACGCACCAGTTAAAGGATATTTTGCATCAATCAATCTTTTTACTGCAATGGCTAAATCTTTTCTTGTCGGATAAACAATTGCAGTATGATAAAGACCGGCTGTATTCACGGGTGCAGGCCCTGCATTTTTACTATGCCATGTATTTAAT
>JANLSA010000233.1:0-3373 GCA_031362085.1 Bacteroidota bacterium
CTGCCGCGGCCGCTTCCATTTCAGCAACTTCATTTGTTTTTTGAAAACTTAATGTAAATCTGAAAGTTGAACCTTCACCGGGTTTACTCATTACGTTAATGGTTCCGCCCTGCGATTCTACTAACTGCTTTACGATGGCAAGTCCCAGCCCCGTGCCACCATATAACCGTGAAGTGCCACTGGATGCCTGTTGAAAATTTTCAAAAATTGTTTTCATTTTTGATTGCGGTATGCCAATTCCCGTGTCGGTAACTATAAATTCAATGGTTACATTTTCTTCATCTTCATCCCGCAACTGAACGCTTACATTAATTTTTCCGACGGAAGTGAATTTGACTGCATTACTTACCAAATTGATAATAACCTGGTGCAAACGTACCGGGTCGCCTAGTAACACTTCCGGAATTTTACTGTCAAATTCTATTTCAAGCTTCAAATTTTTTTCCTGAATTTTTGTTTCAAACAAATGCAGCATGGCTGATATAGATAAAGCCATTTTGAATGGCACCTGTTCAAATGTCATTTTACCGGCATCTACTTTTGCCAAATCCAATATATCGTTGATAAGAACTATTAATGCATCGCCGCTTAGTTTGATAGCATTTAAATATTCTTTTTGTTTGCCCGTTAAATCAGTTTTCAAAATCACTTTCGTAAACCCGATAATGGCATTCATGGGTGTACGGATTTCATGGCTCATGTTACTCAAAAATTGCTGTTTCGCCTGCATAGCAATTTCGGCTTTACTTTTTGCCTCTTCCGCTATTCCAACCGCCAGCTCGGCAAACACTTTTGCTTCTGTTAATTCTGTTTCATTCTTTTTTAGTTCTGTGATATCTCTTGCTACCAACACGGCACCAATCACTTTCCCTTTATCATTTTTATATACCGAGCCATTAAATAATACTTCAGTGTGCTTGCCCTCACTTATTGTTAAAGGAAAATCTGCAATAAACATTTTTGTAAATACATCTGTATATAGCTTTTGTGCTTTTGGCTGATCAGTAAAATAATTGAAGAAGTCGGAGCCGGTAAGATTTTCACGGGAGATACCTACCATTTCAATTGCTGCTTGGTTCATGTCCGTTATCTTGCCTTCAGGGTTTATGGTAATCAAAGGGTCAAGACTTGCTTCAATCAGGCTGCGGGAATATTCGGTCAGCAATTTTTCCCGGGTAAGAAATAGCTCTTTATTTTTTTGTTCAAGATCTTTGTTAACATCCTGCAATTGATTTGTTCTTTTTATTACAGCCTGTTCTAATTCTTCCTGCTGCTTCCGCTGCTCCTGTATTTCGGTTTTAGAACCCACCCACATTTTTATTTTATCTTCCTCATCTTTTATAGCTACTGCCCTGGTAAGATGCCATAAGTATACCCCGTCTTTCCGGAGCAGCCTGTTTTCTGCTTCATAATTCTTTCCCGTCTGGATTGATTCTTCCCATTGTTTTTTGTTTTTTACCCAATCATCGGGATGCATAATATTTTCCCATCCTGTGCCTTTCAATTCTTCAAATGTCTTGCCGGCATAATCAAGCAATGTTTGATTAAAATAATTTTTGTTTCCTTCCGGATCGGAAGTCCACACTTTTTGTGGCATTAACTCAGCCATCTGCCGGAATTTTTTTTCACTCTCTTCAATGATTTCCGAATGTTTCTTTTGTTCTGTGATGTCGGTGTTAGTCCCAACCCAGCGGATTACTTTTCCTTCTTTATCCTTAATAGGAATTACCCTGGTGAGAAATGGACGAAATAGCTTATCAGCGCCTCTCAATGGGAATACCATTTCAAAAGGTTCACCTGTGTTTATGGAGTGCTGCCATTTTTCAAGAACGGCAGGTAATTGTTCATGGTCATGTACCGACTTCCATCCCCAGCCTTCCATTTCTTCGGGAGTAGTACCGGTGTACTCATACCAGCGGTTATTATACCAAAAAATCCAGCCATCTGCATTTGCCAGCCAGGCAAGGGTTTCCATATTTTCAACTAAAGTGCTGAATTGTTTTTCGCTTTCTTCAATTTTCTTTTGTGCATGTTTCTTTTCGGTAATATCCTGAATGGAGAGCAGGATTAATTTTTCTTCCTTTTTTTCTCTTGTTAATTCCAGGGCACTCAATAAAATTACCCGTTCGCCAATAGATGCAAAGTTGTGAGTTACTTCAAAATCGGTGATCTGTTTTTTTTGTGGCAAAATTTCTTCCAGTAAGGTCCGCAGTTCGGGAATATTCCATTGACGGTTGCCCAGGTCATATATTAATACACCTTCTGTCTGCTGTTCATTTACCTGGAATGTTTTATAAAAAGCTTTGTTGGCAGTTTTTACCCGCAGGTTTTTATCTAATACCAGCAATGGTTGGTACAAGGTTGCCACTATTGATTCAGAATAATTTCTTGCAGCCGTAACCTGTTCATTCAGGCTTATTAATTCATGGTTTAAAACGGTTAGTTCTTCATTGGTACTTTGCAATTCTTCTTTGCTCGATTCCAATTCTTCATTCAGGCTCTGCAATTCTTCGCTGCTACTGAGCAATTCTTCATTGGCACTTTGTAGTTCTTCGTTGGATGCTTCCTGGTCTTCAGTAATACTGCGCATATCTTCACGGACCTGCGATAGTTCCTGCTCCAGCAATTGAATACGTAAATCTTTTTCGTCTTTTTTTGCCTTGCCGGTTGTTTTTTTCTTTTTGTTTACTCCGGGTACGGCATCGTCATTTAAATTATAGTCGTGAAAAAGTACGAGATAATGTATTTCTGCTGTGTTTTGCAGTGGAATGGCTTCCAGTGATATATTACGTAAACTGCCATTTACTTCCACAGGAATATTTTCTTTTACAATAGATGTCTTCTCCGTTTTTGATTTGTGCAAAATATTCCGGAGTTCAAAAGCCAAACCATGTTTTGCCATCAGCAATAAATTATGACTTGGTTTGCCGGGAGATTGTTCTAAATAATTGCCGGTGCTGCCACGGAAATGAACAATATCCATTGTTTCATTTACCACCACACCTGCCGGTGTGTATTTGCTGAGTAAAATATCATCGGCTGTTTTTTGAAAGTCGGTGCGGACGACTTCAGTTTTAGTATTGTCCTGCACACGGTTTAAAACCTGCTCGCTTCTCTGGCTTGCTACTTGTATAAACCGGCCGGGTACATCTTTACGGATAAATAGCTTATCGGTTTTTGTAACAGCGGAAAAAAGATCCGGAACACCACCGGTGGTTTCTGATTTCCCAAGCAGCAAATACCCTTTCGGGTTAAGAGCATAATGAAAAGTAGCTAATGCTTTTTTTTGCAGGAAGGGTTCCATATAAATAAGGACATTGCGGCAACTGATGCAATCCATTTTTCCAAAAGGCGGATCTTTTAAAAAATTGTG
>JANLSA010000285.1:0-6353 GCA_031362085.1 Bacteroidota bacterium
ACCAATCGGAACCGGCACCCAATGCACTTAGTTTAATATTTTTATTACCAATCATTTTTGCTCTTGCAGCCTTATCCGCATTTACAATCGCATTTGCATATCTTCTTTCTTTTATACTCACTCCTGTTTGTGGATCAATTACTACATCCGCTATTTCATTAAAGAATGGTTCCAGTGTATGCGAACCACCCACACCTACAAAGCCACGGCTGTTACCATCTGAATTAATATATGCCACCGCTTTTTTGCGCAATTCTTCCTGATGATCTTCTGCCCATTCCGTAGAGCCAAGCAAGGAAGGTTCTTCACCATCCCATGCACAATACACCAATGTTCTTTTTAATTTAAATCCTTTCTTCACCATTTCACCAATTACTCTTGCCTCTTCCAGTTCTGCCACCATTCCACTTATCGGATCGGCTGCACCATTTACCCAACCATCATGATGATTGCCCCGTATAATCCATTCATCCGGCAAAACACTACCCGGAAGTTTTGCAATTACATTATACAAAGGTTTAATATCCCAATTGAATAATAATTTCAAATGCACTTTGTCTTTGCTGGGGCCAACATGATAGGTAATAGGCAAGCTGCCACGCCATGTAGCAGGTACAACTGCACCACCTAAAGATTGTAATAAAGGCAATGCATCTTCATACGAAATAGGCAGTACCGGAATTTTCATAATCGTTATAGCATCTTTTCTATCTAATCGTTTCGCATCTTTTGTTGCACCGATACCCGGTGTTAACGGATCTCCGGGATAAACCGGCATATCCATTACCGAACCACGCTGCACACCATCTTTCGGACGGAAAGGTCCATCTGGATATACATCGCCAGCGGTATAACCATCATCTTCCGGATCAGAATAGATAATACAACCAATAGCACCATGTTCATATGCGACTTTTGGTTTTATACCCCGCCAAGAACCACCATATTTTGCAATAACTATTTTTCCTTTTACACTCACTCCCATTCTTTCCAGTTCATCATAGTCGGCCGGAATGCCACGATTTACAAAAACCAATTCAGCCGTTACATCACCATCAGCAGAATAGGCATTGTATGATGGAAGTTGCTCAGATTTTTGTCCACTTGTTTTGTCCTCTTTCAATGTACCTTCTTCCAATTTTGCCTTGTAGGGTTTAGCACCAAGTAATTCCACAACTCGCAATTTTGGAGTAGGGAATAAAACATTGTACTCTGCAATTTCAGTTTGATAGCCCCATGAACGGAAAAGATTCGCCATGTATTCAGCATTTGCTTTTCCCTGCACACTACCTAAATGATGTGGATGCGAAGTAAGTAACTGCATCCAGGTATCCAGATTTTTTGAATTCAGTTGTGCATCGTATTGTTTTTCCCAATCTAATTGCGATTTAGCATTGGCTTCATTAAAGCCCATAATTTTTTGAGCATTACTCATTGTTGCTGTAAGCAGCATTGCTATAATAAAATTGAATCCTTTCATGATTTGAGTATTTGTTTTTTTGTAGTCGGCTAATTTACTACTATTAAGCTTTTGTTGCGTCGCACACTTGTACTTTCTGCTCATTACTCAGCATTTCACTCAATGAGCCAAAACTGTACAAGAAGTTCCGTAAATTGCATTTATGAAATGGCTATTGGTGTTTTTATTATTTATAACATTCACTTCCTACGGACAGGATTGTCAAACAATAAATAATTTTAAGTCTTTTCACGGTGTAAGGTTAAGCAGGCCGTTCCCCGATAGTCTTAAAAAATATTTTGAAATCGGATCCTTTCAACAAACAGATACATCATTTGACTTATCTCATACTTCAATAGAAAATAAACCATCATACAACAGGTTATTTAAATTTCTTTTATTTGGCGACTACTTTGAAAGTGTTTCTTACTTTATCTCTAATAAAAATGTTTATAGCACAATGCTTGTAAAGAATATAAACGATGAAGATTCAGCTTATTTAACCGTAAATAAAATGCCAATCTTTTATCAAAATGTTTCTGCTGAATTAGTATCAGTATTTGGGGAAGCTACAAAAAAAGAAAGAAAAGATATTACGTTTGGCAAAGCTATTGTGGAATTATGGGAATGTGAAAAAATAAAAATCGAATTTGGGATTAATATATACGGCAGAGGTGGGCATTATTATTTAACCATAACAGATATTAATTTAGAAAAAATACAAAAACTTAAAAAACTTTCAGAATAAATTTTTAATTCAAATACTTCTACTTATGAACGACGTGAAACAAATAAACAGAATAATAGGGTGGGTTGCCTATGATCCAAATGAAGCATTTGTATTCGATAAGGACTCAAGTTCCGTTTCAAGTAATCACTGCTTTTGGGAAAAACACAACGACTACTTAAAATTTTTTAGGGAATTATTGTATGAAAAAATAAATGAAATTACAAATGGCGTGGAATGGGGGTTAGCCTTTATACCGATTGAAGAAGCAACTCCCTCATTTGAGGTAAGAATATATTTGGACGATTATACGTTTTCCAAAAGCATTGCAGATGCCATAAAAAGCAGTACTAAAGAAATGAAATTCTATTTTTATTTTGATGGAAAATTCTCTGACTATATTAATGGGAAATACAAGAATGAACCGCCAACAAAGAGAGATTAATACCCAGCATTTGTCAGCTACGAATCTTTAGATTTAGAATCGAATGACAAAATGTTGCTTCTCCTTAACCTCTTTTCTGAAAAAAACTATTCCAATAAAAAATAAATCAATGCTGCAGGTTACAGATGGATGTTTCTTAATTTCCTCCCATGCCTGATCCATTTCTTTGCTCCAGTGTATATCATCAAAAATCATTACTGTTGACAGATTGGATTTTTCCAGCAGCAGATTGAAATACCTGATTGTTGGTTCACAACGATGGTTGCCGTCTATGAAAGCAAAGCCAGCAGATGAAAGTTAATTGATGGTTGATGGGATTATAAGTTCTTTATTTCTGCAATCAAATTCTGCAATACTTTCTTCGCATCACCAAACAGCATAGACGTTTTTTTACGGAAGAATAAATCATTTTCAATACCAGCATAGCCGGGTTTCATACTTCTTTTATTTACGATGATATGTTTTGCCAGTTCTACATCCAGTATCGGCATTCCATATATCGGTGACTCGGTATCTGTTTTTGCAGCTGGGTTCACTACATCATTTGCACCCAGCACCAGCACTACATCTGTTGATGGAAATTCTTCGTTTGCTTCTTCCATTTCTTTTAACCGGTCATAACTTACATCTGCTTCGGCAAGTAATACATTCATATGCCCGGGCATTCGACCCGCTACCGGATGAATTGCATAGGTTACTTCCACACCTTTCTCCGTTAATAATTTTTCTAAATCATGACAGGCATGTTGTGCTTGTGCAACAGCTAACCCATAACCGGGAACAATGATTACCTTATTTGCATAACTCATCAGCACCGCTGCATCACTTAACAGAATTTCTTTATAAGCACCTTGTTGCTTAATTGTTGCTGTTCCGTGATTGGTTTTTCCAAACGATCCAATTAAAATATTTGCCAATGAACGATTCATGGCTTTGCACATAAGCATTGTGAGCAAAGTACCTGCTGCGCCAACTAAAATACCACCGGTAAGCATTACTTTATTATCGTATAAAAAACCGCCACATGCAGCAGCTACACCCGTAAAAGAATTGAGTAAAGAAATTACCACCGGCATATCGGCACCTCCAATCGGCATTACGAATATTATTCCATAGATAAAAGCAAATAAGCCTATCAGCATAAAGGGGATAAAAATTTTATCCATTGAAGAATTATAGGCTTTTACTGCAAAAACAATTATTAGTGCTAAAACAATAATGTTAACGATCTGTTGCCCTCTGAATGAAAAATCTTTTACCCTTCCATTCAGTTTTCCCCATGCAATAATACTTCCGGTATAAGAAATAGTTCCGATGATAGCCCCGGCTACAATCGTAATATAATAACCGACCGGCGCCAGGTCTGAAAATAAAGTGAAAGAAGCACCTTCATTATTTTTATAGATATGATAAAATTCAGCCGCAGATATTAATGCTGCACATGCACCCCCCATACCGTTGAACAAACTCACCATCTCCGGCATGGCTGTCATCTTTACTTTTTTTGCAGCCAGTGTGCCAATTATTGTTCCGATGATAATGCCGCCGAATATCCAGGCATAATTATGAAGCCTGTTGCCCGTTTCATCTTTGTATAAAAATATGGTAGCGATGATAGCAACTGTCATCCCAAACGCAGCAATTAAATTACCACGACGTGCAGTTGCAGGATTTGAAAGCATCTTCAATCCTAAAATAAAAGTGATTGAAGCAATGAGGTAGCAAAATGTCAAAATATTTAATTCCATAATTTAATTTAAATCTCAAGAAACAAAAAACAAGAAACAAAAAAAATACAATTCTAAATTAATCACTTCGTTTTTTAAGTATCGCTGTAAAAATTAAAACAAATTCTTTTGCTTCCTGTCTCAAATAAGCTCTTTCATCTTCTATCTCTTTTGAACCATCCGTAATTACGAGTCGCAACCAATAAGATGATTCTTTAGATTCTCTCCTGCATGTTTTTATTTTCATTTTAAAATCATTATCTCCTATGCTTTCATTGGCCTCAATATAATTAGCGCCTGGCGAACTACCTGCCCTGATTAGTTGCCGTATATATTCAATATTTGCTGGATTCTTTGGCAGTTTTAAACAAAAATCCCGGACACGTTCTGCATATAAAACAGTTCTTTCTTCCAAATCATATATTTTACTTGGAGTTTCCATACTCGATTATCCTGTTTTCTTTTTTGTTTCTTCTTTTTTGTTTCTTGGTTCTTGTTTCTTGGTTCTTGTTTCTTCGTTCTTGTTTCTTGGTTCTTATTTCTTGGTTCTTGTTTCTTCTTTCTTGCTATTTGGGCTTTTGTTTTGTTTTAAACATTTCCAACATCCGGTCAGTTACCACAAATCCACCTACCACATTTAATGTACCTAGTATAACAGCAAGAAATCCGAGAATCAACGCAAAGTAATTGTTACTCTCTGCTTTTCCCATTACTATGATAGCTCCAATAATAACTACACCGTGTATTGCATTTGCTCCACTCATTAATGGTGTATGTAAAACACTTGGTACCCTGCCGATAACTTCTATCCCAACAAAAATCATAAGCACCACGATGTAAATAGTTTGCTGGTGTGCGGTTATCCATGAAAGTATATTGTTCATAATCTTATTTTCAATTGCTTAATTAATTTACCAGGCTCTTTACCATTGAATTTGTAATAACTCCGCCATGCGTTATACAACTCCCTTTTACCAGATCATCTTCCCAATTCAGGTTTATATTTCCTTCCTTATCTGTTATCAGTACCAAAAAATTTAAAATATTTTTTCCATATACTTTGCTTGCATCCGAAGGCATTGTGCTTTGCAAATGACTATTACCAACGATGGTAATGCCTTTGTGTAAAATCGTTTCATTGTTTTTTGTAAAGGGTGTATTCCCTCCTGTGGCTGCAGCTATATCAATAATCACACTTCCGTTGCGCATGGCACTCATCATTTCTTCTGTAATGAGGACCGGAGCTTTTTTACCTGGTATCTGTGCAGTTGTAATAATAATATCTGCTTTGGCAATACTCTCCGAAATTTTCTGCTGTTGATTTAGTTTATATTCATCCGATTGCTCCACAGCATATCCACCTGCTTTGCTTGCATCGGCTGCACCCTCCACTTCAATAAATTTTGCACCCAGGCTTATTACTTCTTCTTTTACCGCCGGCCTGGTATCAAACACTTCTACTACAGCACCCAATCTTCTTGCAGTGGCAATAGATTGCAAACCGGCAACACCTGCACCGAGTATTAAAACTTTAGCAGGCTTTATACTTCCCGCTGCTGTCATAAACATGGGAAAATATCTTGAATATAAATTTGCAGCAAGCAATACAGCTTTGTAGCCTGCAATATTTGCCTGGCTGCTTAATACATCCATTGTCTGTGCCCGGGTAGTACGTGGCAACATGTCTAATGAAAATGTGGTGATATTGTTTGCAGCACAATCTTTAATCAGATCAATATTATGCAGGGGGTGATAAACACCAATAAGGATTTTAGATTTAAAATTTGTAATTGCAGATTGTTGGGGGGCATGAATACATAAAAGAATATTTGATGCTGAGATTACTTCATCAATATTCCTGACTTGTGCTCCGGCTTTCAGATAATCATCATCCGGGGCAAATGCTTTTGCGCCGGCACCCGATTCAACAATTACAGAAATATTTTTTTTAATTAAACCCAGCACGGCTTCTGGAAGCAAAGACACCCGTGATTC
>JANLSA010000288.1:0-6356 GCA_031362085.1 Bacteroidota bacterium
CAACCTTTGATATTGTTAATCTCAATCATAAATATCATTACACCAATAACAAGTATTGCAAGACCGGTAGTGAAAACTGTATAAGAGCTAGTCCATATTTTTTTATTGATTGGAAAAACCATATTCCAACAGTAACCAGTAATCAAAAAAGCAATACCAATTACAAACAAACCTGTCAGCATTTGATACGGTCCTGTAAAACGGACTTCTGATTTTTCCAAATCGGAATGTTGTTGAATAGGAGGCATGCTTTTTTTCTGAATATAATCTCCAACTAAATAACCAAATATTACCTGAACGATAGCAGGAATTGTGCTCATTAAACCTTCCGGATCGAAAGGAATACCTTCGCCTTTGTACATATGTTCAATTCCAATAATTTTTTTATCTATATCAGTACCAAACCAACCACTCATACTAAATGGGTCTGATGGATTACCCGTAATACAAAGTATCCAGTACAATAACAATAAAAACAAACCTGCTAAAAAGGCTTTACGAGGCTTTAAATAATAAATGATAACAGCTGCAAAAAAATAACAGAGTGCTATTCGTTGTAGTACACCAAAAATCCGTACTCCGTTTTGCGGATTATTTGGATCAACCCAATTGCGAAATATTAATTCTCCATCACTCCATTTCATAAATGGCCACCAATTTAAAAACAACCCGATTAAAAAAATTAAAGCTGTTCTTTTTAAAATTTTTTTCCAAAATGCAATATCACCACCGGCCTCTAATTTTGGCATTACGAAAGAAAGAGCATTGCCTACTGCGAAAAGAAAAAACGGAAAAACAAGATCGGTTGGTGTCAATCCATGCCAGGGTGCATGCTCCAGAGGATCAAAAATATGTGACCATGTTCCGGGGTTATTTACTAATATCATGAGGCAAACTGTAGCCCCGCGGAATACATCTAATGAATAATAACGCTGGTTGGAAGTCATGATATTTTTTTTAAATGTAACAAAACCCGTTGGCATAATGAATACAAAAGACCATTTTTGTAATATGACAGGTAAAAATATTTTTATTCATCCCAGTTCTGTTATTGATGAAGGTGCATTAATCGGCAATGGAACTAAGATCTGGCACTTCTCTCACCTGATGCCATTATCTATTATTGGTGAAAACTGCATTCTTGGTCAAAATGTTTTTATAGATAATAATGTTACAATAGGCAATGGAGTAAAAATTCAAAACAATGTTTCAGTTTACAATGGAGTAAACTTGGAAGACGATGTTTTTATAGGGCCTTCTGTTGTATTTACAAATGTGATTAATCCACGAAGCTTTATAGAACGGAAAAATGAATTTAGAAAAACACGGATAAAAAAAGGAGCAACGGTTGGGGCAAATGCTACAATACTTTGCGGCATTGAAATTGGAACTTATTCTTTAATAGGAGCAGGTTCTGTCGTAATAAAAAATGTACCTGATTTTGCATTGATGGTTGGCAATCCTGCCAGCCAGATTGGCTGGGTAAGCATCAATGGAAATAAATTATTATTTGATGAATCAGGTACGGCAATTTGTCCATCAACCGGAGGGGAATACAAGTTAATTGATAAGCATGTAATATTCAATTCATAGTTATTAACTCTTGGGGACAATTCGTTCAGAATCTGTTCTTTTACTTAATCCCCCACTTACATTTCCACGTATATTTGCAAACATAAAATAACAGGCAACTGTTATAGATTTTTCATTATTCAATGCCATTGATAACCAGTTCTATAAATTTTTTTATGTAACTGAGATGGCGAAGCTTTCTTTGAAACTTAGTATGCCAAATCCAAAATGGCTTGCCATTTATACCAGGCCCCGCTGGGAAAAAAAAGTAAATAAGCTTTTAAATGAAAAAGGCGTAGAGAGTTATTGTCCGCTCAATAAAATAAGAAGACGGTGGAGCGATCGGATAAAAACGGTAGAAGAACCCCTTTTTAAATCTTATGTTTTTGTGAAAGTGAATGAAGATGAAAGAACGAATGTGAGAATGACCAACGGAGTTATCAATTTTGTTTATTGGAATGGTAAGCCAGCCGTAATTAAAGAAAAGGAAATAATAGCCATCAAACGGTTTTTAGATGAGTATGAAAATGTAGAAGTGAAAGCAATGGATTTAAAAATAAATCAACGGGTAATAATAACTGGCGGCCCATTGATGGATCAACAGGGAAAGATCGTAACGATGAGACAAAAAACAGTGAAAGTGGCAATTGACAGTCTTGGATATATTTTAGTTGCTCATATTGAAAGAACTAAATTATCTTCGGTTTAGTTAAAACCAAAATCAATGAGGCTATAAGAAACAGCTTCATCCTTAATAATAAGTATCAATGAAATTCCAACATCTGATTTTATTTCTGTTTATATCCGCACTCATTACCTCCTGCGGTACACAGAAAAGATCCCCTCAATACCTGGAGCAAATGCGTGACACCACAATAAAAAATGTGGTAAAATTTCCAGAATTAAAAATTCAAAAAAACGATTTACTTGCTATTCAGGTTTATAGCCAGGCATTGGATAAAGAAAAAGTAGATGCACCCTATAATTTGTCTACTGCGGGTAGCAATGTGAACGGCTTTCTGGTAGATGTGAATGGTGACATCGAATACCCTGGTATTGGAAAAATAAGAGTTGAAGGGATGACCAAGCTACAGCTGGAAGACTACATTAAAAAGAAATTAGGTGATCAGGACCAGGTACTTAAAAGGCCATCGGTAATCATCCGTTGGTTAAATTATAAAATAACTTTTATTGGCGAAGTAAACCGGGAAGGAGTAATAAATATTCCCGGTGAGAAATTAAATATTCTTGAAGCGATTGGTCTTGCCGGCGGCATAACACAGAATGGGAAAAAAGAAACGGTACGTGTAATTCGTGAAATAGATGGCACAAGAGAATTAGGCACTGTCAATTTATCTTCGAATAAATTATTTGATTCACCCTATTATCATCTTATGCAAAATGATGTAATACTAGTTGAGCCAGCAAAAACTAAAAATGGAATAGAGGATCAGGCAAAATGGCAAAAAATAACAGCAGCAATTGGTCTTATAACCAGCCTTGTTTTTATTTACGATAGAATCTTCAACAGCAATTAATCAAGAAAAAAAATTCATGTCTGATAATTCTAATGGGAACATAATTCAGCCAGCAACAAATGCCGGTAAAAGCGAACTTTTCAGTCTGAGCCTGAAAGATCTGTTTTATAAATATGTCCGCTTTTTACCCGTATTCATTTTATCAGTAGCGTTTGCCTTATTCTCAGCATATATATATCTGCGGTATGCCACTCCCTATTACAATGTTACAGGCTCCATGCATATTAAAAGTGAACCACAAGGTGCAAGGTCAGATAAGTTTGATGACATTTTTTTAAATAATAAAACACTTAACATACAAAGTGAGATAGAAGTTTTAAAATCACGACCCTTAATGGAAAGAGTCGTAATCAAACTCGGTGTTAATACAAGTTATTATGCAGTCGGAAAAATTAAAACTCCAAATGTTTATAAACAATGTGCCATAACTCTTATACCGCTTTTGATAAGAGATTCAAGCAAGGCTTTTACATTAAATATACGGTTTGGAAGTGATGATAAATTTAAAGTGAACAATAGTAAAACTGAGTTTAAGCTGAACGATAATTTTGCCAACCCCTTTGGACTATTCAGAATTGTAAGAAACGAGAGTTTTAGAATTGGGAAAGAGTATGATATTATTTGGCAACCAGTAACAGCTACTGCAAACAGTTTTGCTAACTCTCTTCAGGTACAGCCCAAAGCTTTAGGTACAGGAATTTTGAATTTAAGTATGCTTACTTCCAATGAACAATTGGGCGCAGATGTAATAAACTCAGCAATGGTAGAATACGATTCTGTAACTATTCAGGAAAAAAATATTCAGTCTGAACGGGCAATCCGTTTTATCAGAGAACGTCTCGATACGTTAGATATTGAAATAGACCAAATTCAAACAAAATTATTGAACCTGCGACAAAAAAGTGGGTTAATAGATTTAGAAAGACAATCCGGTAATTTTTTTAATGCAATTACTGAAACCGATAAGATGATTGTTGATCAGATGACTAAAGCTAATGCAGTAGATCTGATAGACGGGTATCTTAAAAATAAAAAAAACGAATACGATCTTGTTCCAAGCTCACTCGGAATTATTGATCTTACATTAAACTCATTGGTAGCTTCTTATAATACTTTGCAGCAGGAAAGAAAAAATCAGTTAGAAGGTGGCATGACTGCACAACATCCATTAATAAAACAAAAAGAAAAAGATATTGAGGAGCTTCGAAAAAGTTTACTGGAAACACTTAGAAATATTAAAAGCGAAATAAACTCTCAGGTTGCAGATTATAGAAGACAAAACAATTCAGCTCAATCTCAATTAAAATTATTTCCTGAAAAAACAAAAGAGTTACTTGAAATAGAAAGACAAATGCAGGTAAAGCAGGAGCTTTATGATGTATTGAAAAAAAAGGAGGAGGAAACATCTATTTCAAGAGCATCACAGATATCTAATTCAAAAATATTAAATAAAGCGATTGGTTCCGGTGTACCGGTAAAACCCAATCGTAGAGCGATTCAAATACTTGCAATCTTATTGGGTTTGGGTATACCTGCAATGTTTGTTTTTATTAAGGAAGTGATCAATGATAAAATTTCCACAAGATTCGATATTGAAAAAATTACTCCGGCACCCATTCTTGGAGAAATTGGTCATTCGTATTCTGATAAAGCATTGGTGGTTACAAAAACAACACGTAAGATGGTTGCCGAGCAGTTCCGTATTATACGATCGAATCTGCAGTATATACTTGGCAAAGCGGATAAATCAGTTATCCTCGTCTCCTCTTCATTTAGTGGCGAAGGAAAATCATTTGTCAGTACCAACTTAGGCGCTGTATTATCATTGGCAGGCAAAAAAACAATTGTACTTGAGTTTGATATTCGTAAGCCAAAAATTCTTTCTTCATTGGAAATTTCAAAAAAACCAGGAATTACTAATTTTTTGGTTGGTAAGGCGAAGATTGAAGACCTGCCGATTCAAATAAGCGATTATGAAAACCTGTATGTATTGCCCTGCGGTCCAATTCCTCCAAACCCTTCAGAACTTTTACTAAGTGAGAAAGTAGATGAATTATTTGGCTGGCTTAAAAATAATTTTGATGTAGTGATAATTGATACCGCTCCGGTAGGTATGGTAAGCGATGCTCAAACGCTGGCTAAGTATGCTGATTGTACTTTATACATTGTACGGCAAGGGCATACATTTAAAAAACAAGTTGTATTGATTGATGAATTTTATCAACAAAAAAAATTACCAAGGGTTTCAATTATCATCAACGATGTAAAAATCAAACCTGGTTATGGTTATTATGGTTACGGACGTTATGGTTATGGCTATGGCTATGGATCCGGTTACGGATACTATGAAGAAGAAACACCAAGAGGATCATTCCTTGACAGATTGCTCACTGCACTCGACATAAAAAAAGTATTTAGAAAAAAATAACTGAGTCAATTTTAATGCAAATTTTAGTAACAGGGGGTGCAGGTTTTATAGGTTCTAATCTTGTTGAAGAATTATTAAAAGATAAAACCATTTCGTTGGTAAGAGTTCTTGATAATCTTGCAACAGGTTCATTAAAAAATATAGAAACATTCTTAGCAGACAAACGTTTTCAATTTATCGAAGGCGATATAAGAGATTATAATACTTGTCTTCTGGCATGTGATCGTATTGATGCTATCTCTCATCAGGCAGCATTGGGTTCTGTTCCCCGATCGATCTATGATCCGCTTACAACAAACGATGTAAATATTACCGGCACCTTAAATATTTTTACTGCTGCAAAAGAAAAAAAAATTAAGCGAATAGTTTATGCTGCAAGTTCTTCCACCTACGGCGATCATCCCGGTCTGCCTAAAGTGGAGGATAAAATCGGCAACTCCTTGTCCCCGTATGCAGTTACTAAATATGTAAATGAATTGTATGCAAAAGTTTACTCCGAATTATATGGAATGGAAATAATTGGGTTGCGGTATTTTAATGTATTCGGCCCCCGGCAAAATCCACAGGGTCCGTATGCAGCAGTTATTCCACTTTTTGTAAAAGCAATTATCGAAAATAAACCGCCGGTCATAAATGGCGATGGGGAACATAGCCGCGACTTTACCTACGTTGCCAATGCCGTACAGGCAAATATAAAAGCCTTATTTACTGAAAATAAAAATGCAGTGAACCAGGTTTATAACATCGCCTATGGACAGCAAACATCACTGAATGAATTATTCAATCATTTAAAAAATATTGCAGGCAGCAAATTAGAA
>JANLSA010000319.1:0-7244 GCA_031362085.1 Bacteroidota bacterium
GCTAAAGTAACAATGGAACAGGTTAGAGAGGCCATTGGGTTAAATTATTTTTGATTTACGATATAAGCCTTTAGATTTGATTTTTATGAACTTCTAAATTCTCCGTCAGAAGCGGATCAAGGAATGGCAAAAGCAAAAAAACCAAAACATATCGCAGTAGCCGGAAATATCGGGGCCGGCAAAACTACATTGACAGAAATGCTCAGTAAGCATTACAAATGGATTCCAAATTTTGAAGATGTGGATCATAATCCTTACCTCAACGATTTTTATGAGGATATGCCCCGTTGGAGTTTTAACCTTCAGATTTATTTTTTAAACAGCCGGCTGCAGCAATTGGTTGAAATTTTAAAAGGCACTGAAACGGTTATTCAGGACAGAACCATTTATGAGGATGCACATATTTTTGCGCCCAACCTGCACGAAATGGGATTGATGAGTAAAAGAGATTTTGATAACTACTATAAGTTTTTTCAAACGCTGAAGACGTTGGTTAAACCACCCGACTTAATGATTTATTTAAATGCATCGGTACCCACACTCGTAGGACAAATTCAAAAAAGAGGAAGAGAGTATGAAGAAAATATTCGGTTGGATTATTTAAAGAAACTGAATGAGTTTTATAATCGCTGGATCGGGGAATATAAAGAAGGCCCACTTCTCATAATCGATGTAGATAAAAATAAATTTGCTGAGAAGGATGAGGATTTTGGCGAAATCATCCGCAAAGTGGATTCGCAATTATATGGCTTGTTTTGATCGGCCTAAAATAAAAAAACACAACCTGAGTTGCGTTTCAATTAATTTATTTAATCCGTATTAAGGATTTGGTTTGCCTGTTTGTTCTTCTTTCGATTTCTTCAGCAACATTACATATCCGCAAAGTCCTTTCTTTTTGGTTTTATTTACCTGTACAGGTTTCATCATGTGGTATTCAGAAAACTGAGGAATATAACTGTATGAAATAATATTACCATCTACATCGCCCCACATTTTTTTCTGATAAATTACTTGCTTCTCATTCCAGTCAAACATCCTCACTTCATACAATTTTGATGTTATATCTCCAACAAAAATAAACTGGTACCAGCTACCCTGGCTAAGGGGTATAATTACCGGCATTTCAAATTCGCTTTGCATAGTTATGCTTGCTTCTTTTAAAACAACAAAGCCTTCTTTTGCATACAGAGCTTTTAAACTATCAACCTGGTGTGTAATGGAATTGTCGGAGCAGGTTTGAATGCGGATTACTTCCTGAGCTTGAATAAAGGTTGATGTAAATAAAAAAAGTAAAGTGAGCAGGTACGGGTTTTTCATAAAGGTGTTTCTAAAGAATTGGAACGTGTACATAAAAATAGTAACTGGGTTTCCCAGAATTTAATAATCAGGCAATAATTAGTCCAAAAAGTAATTTTCCTCAGGGGTTCTACACGGCAATTTTACAGAGACGGATATGGTAAGGACTGATGGGTAGTAGGTTGATGCGGGATGAAGATAATAGAAGTTTTCAATTAATGAAAACTATTTTGACCAAAATCAAAGTTTCGTCCGGTTAAAATAAATTCCATCTGCCTGTTGAGTGCAGGTAACAACCAGGTCATTGATGCAAACATGCGGTGGTAAGGATGCGCAGTAGTAAACAATATTGGCAACATCATCTGCAGTCAAAGGCTTAAGACCATTATAGACACTTGCAGCAGTTTCTGCATCTCCCTTAAAACGGACATAGCCAAATTCCGTTTCTGCTGCTCCGGGATGTATGGCTGTTACTTTTATATGATGGCGGAGTAAATCAATTCGCATGGCATGACTGATAGCATCAACAGCAATTTTACTTGCACAATACACATTTCCTTTTTCATAAATATCTTTTGCAGCAACGGAACCCATATTGATGATATGTCCACCCGGTTTTTTTATAAAAGGCATGCATGCCTTGGATACAAAAAGCAATCCTTTAACATTGGTATCAATCATCGTTGTCCAGTCATTCATATCTGCTTCATCAAAAAAAGACCTGCCAAGAGCAAGACCGGCATTGTTAAATAACACATCTATATTTTTCCATTCATCAGGCAAATTATTTATCGAATGGAAAACGGCTTTTTCATCCTGCACATCAAATGGTAAAATATAAACGGCGATATTATATTTTAATTCTAATTCTGTTTTTAATTCATTCAGCCTCTCTTCTCTTCTGCCATTTAGGATGCAATCAAAACCATGGGATGCAAATTTTATGGCAGCGGCTTTTCCAAATCCTGAAGTAGCACCGGTAATGAAAATTATCTTTGGCATTTATAAAATGAATTTAAGTTGAAAGTAATGTAAAATGGAAATATAAAAAAGCACCTGGGTTAAAAGAAAATCAAGCGTATTTTTTGAGAATGAAAAATGATGATGAAGTATCTTACCTGATAAGGGTAACCAATCCTTTCAAAAAAACTTTTCGGTCTAAATAATCTACAGCGGAGCAGATCCAGACAAACGTATTAGTTGATTGAGGAATTCCTGAAATTTTTCCATCCCATCCATGTCCATTTCTTGTTGTATTAAAAACCATTTGCCCCCAACGATTGTAAATGCGGAAATATTCAATTCGTTTCATTCCAACAGCAATCGGTGCAATCAAATCATTCAATCCATCGCTATTGGGCGTAAAGGCAGTGGGAACAAAAATGGTAGGCACTGTTTTAAAAATTTTTACCAGTATGGTGGCAGAATCAATACAGCCTGCAAGATTTGATACATAAAGTTTATAACGGATGCTGTCAAGGTCACCGGCATAATTTCCAACAGGATTTGAAATGGTTGTACTGGATAATCCGGTTGGAGGTGTCCATAAATAAGTATTACCTCCGCTTCCGTTAAATTGTAATGATTCGCCTAATACAATTGCAGTGTCACGACCGGCAAATGGGTTCATACGTGGCAAAATAGTAACCGTAACGGTATCGGTAACTGGTTTGGGACAACCTAAAACATCAGTTACAGTTAAAAAATAAGAAGAAGTACTTTTTGGAAATGCAAACGGGTTTAATACGGATGTGCTACTTAATGTGAGTCCCGGACTCCAGCTAAAGGAGGATGCAACAATACTCCCATTTAATTGTGTAGTAGTTTGAAAACAGATCTGCTGATCGGGACCCGCATTGGCAATTGGATAAGGCACTACATTTATTCTTACATCATCCGATGATGAGCAACTTCCAACTCTTCCAACTAAAGTATAGGTTGTTGAAATAAGAGGTGAAGCAATTGGATTTGGAATGTTGGGATTACTTAATCCCGTTGATGGACTCCATGTATATAATAATGCATCCGTATTTGCTTTCAATGTTACGGGATCGGTTTGACAAATAGTTGTATCATTCATCGGTATTAACGTAACTGTTCTGATAACACGAACACGAACCGAATCATCATTCAAACAACCATTATCATTTAAGTTAACATAGTAAGTGGTAGTAGTAACCGGGTTTACCGTTGGTGTTGCAGTGTTGGTATTAATAATACTTATATTCGGAGTCCAACTGAATATACCACTGCCCATTGCCTGTAATTGTAAATTATCGGGTACACAAATTAATGTATCACGAAATGGAAGAGTGATTAGAGGTTTAGATATAATATCGACGGTTCTTATTGCTGTATCTATACAACCTTTACTATTTGTAACCGTAAGGATCACATTTTTTGGACCCGTAGTACTGTATGTCCAGGTTGGATTTTTTATTCTGGAAGTATCCGCATTTGTAGTCGCATCTGCAAAATCCCATCGCCAGGAATCAACAACGCCATATAATGTATTAGTGCGGTCGGTAAAATTAGTTGGTTTATTAATACAAATACCGGCGGAAGTAAAATCCGGAAAGAAACCGGGAAATACTTTTACCAATGCGGTAGCTGAATCAGAACAGGCTTGATTGCGGTTGGTTACTAATTTAATTTTATAAACGCCGGTATCCGGAAATGTAAATGTAGGTATGGCAATATTTGATGTGTCGTTTGTTTGACTGATAACACCAAAATCCCAGAAATAGGAATTGATGAGTGGAGTTGGAGGGGATAGATTACTAAATGTATTTGTAAAACCATCACACGAAATATATTCAGGATTTAGTTTTGCAGCTGCTATAGAACAATCACCCACTTTTATTTGTAAATCTTTTCTTTGAGTTGCTATGGGAATATCATTTCGAAATTCAGTTACGCATACGGTTACTACGTAGATTCCTGCTGCAGGTGCAATCCCCGAAATGAGCCCTGTTCTTGTACTTAAATTTACTCCTGAACCCAGTGGTGAAAAAGCATTGAATGGAGAAGCATATGGCACAGAACTATAGGGTGGAGATGAAGGTGGATTAGGTGCCGGGGCGCCAGTTGCTCCACCCAAATATGCATCACAAAAAGAATAGACTAACGAATCACCATCTTCATCAATTGCTCTGAAGCTATAGTTAAAAGGATTATTTGCACAAACAATTACGGTATCTGTTCCTACAAATCTTGCACTGAAATTTTCGGGTGCAGTGGATAAAGCATTCGTACCGGGTATTTCTGCGATATAGGTAGAACCGACTCCACTTGAACCCGATAAATTATTAATACCTGCAATACGGCAACAACGTTGATAAGAAATAACATATCCATTAGTTGTTCCGGGTAATGTAACTGTAAAATTATAATAGCCAACCTGGTAACAAACAACCGGCGGATTATTAATACATGGGCCGGGAGTGCCCAGGTTTAATGTAATGATCTGAGCAAGTGCGATGCTATTGTTCTGGATCATTACTCCTGTGCCTCTGTCAAAAATTGCAATAGCTGCATTCTGATCTAATTGTGCGCCACTCGAATTGCAATCTCTGAAAAGTTTTAAGGTAACAGCATAAGTATAATTATTACCAACATGGCTGATTAATGTATAATACATTTCACCACCGGTAATATGGTTAGCATTCGATACTATACAAGAGCATACAAGATATATTGCAAATAAAAGTCGTTTCATGAGCCCGAATCAGGGATTTAGTTTTCCAATAAAAACTTCTCTAAAATGCTGTTGGTGGTGGTTGGTTCTTCAAGCATACCCATATGTGCGGATTGCTTAAGGATGTGAAAATAGACTTTTCCCGGCAGATGACATTGCTTCAGACTATCATTTGCGGGTATGGCATTGTCATAATTACCCATAACAAATAGTACAGGTACGTTTGTATCTTTTAAAATTGATGTTCTGTCCGGACGATTTATCATGGCTTCATAATACGTAACGAGAACGTCCGGGGAAAAGTTGTTCAGACTATTAATATATTCATCAATAAAACCGGGCTGTTTATTTTTAAATTCTTCAGAAAAAAGATTGGGGGTTGAAGTTTGTAAAAATTTTAAAGCACCCTTTTCACGAATGAATTCAATTCCTTTCCTCCGGATCAATTTTTTTTCATCACTATCAGCAAATGCTGTAGAATGAATTAAACCAAAAGCATTAACATGATTCCAATATTTTTCAACCAACGCTAAGGTTATATAACCACCCATACTGTGCCCAATCACCATTGCAGTTTCAATATCTTCTTCATGAATAATTGAATGCAGAACTTCAGCCATTCCTTCTATACTCATATCATTTATCATTTCTGAGTTGCCACTACCGGGTAAATCGGGTACGATAAGTTTAAATTTATCTTTTAAAAAATCTGCCTGGTTATTCCAAACACTTGCTTCTTCTCCAAACCCATGTATCAGAAATACGGGTTTGCCACTTCCATAAACCTGGTAAGAGATTTTTTTGGATTGATATAAAATTAATTTGTTCATTTGTTAAATAATGGGTTTTAGGTATCAATGAAATTTAGAACCACATAGGCAGATAGATACATAGTAATACACACATAGTATTTTTGATTTCTATGTGAAAACCTATATTCCTTATATGCCTATGTGGTTCAAAATAAAAAAAACTAAAATATTCACAACTTCATTTCTTGCTTTTTGAAATAACTTCTCACCAAAACTATTCCAGCTACCGGAAGTAAAGCAATATTTAATTGTTGTGGTAAGAAAAACCAGGCAGCAATTAAAACCCCGGTTACATAAAAGAGGATGCTGAAATATTTTTTCACCCATGCTTTTTTACTGAAAAGGAAAAAGGCTATGGGTAAATGGGAAGGCAATGCCCAAAGCAGGTTAAAATTATTTTTACACATGGCATGATCGGTGCCCAGCCACATAAACACAAGCCATGACCCTAGAAGCCCAAGTAAAAAAAAGAAAATGAAATCAAAAAAGTTTAAAAAATTAACCCATTCTTTTTTTAAAAAACTTACTACACAGATTACTAAAAATAAAATGCTGAATAAAATGAAAGGTGTAAAAAGGGTATTTGATTTCTTGTTTTCAAAAGCGTTGATCAAACTATTTTTTTCTGATACAAGCGGTTTGCCATTAAAAGTAGCACTATCAAATGCCATCATCAGGTAATCGGGCAGAAACATGGCTTCGCTGTTCGTAACTTTTTTATCGAGAGGGCTACCGAGTAAAATGTCTATTCCCAATTTGCTCCAATGCTGTCCTCCTTTATTTAAATATTCGTGAATTAGGTTTCTGAAAGTAGTGCCGGTATGCGGTAGAATATTTCTTGTCTGTAATTTTTGCCTGGTAATTTTTTCAAGCATATCCCGCAGACGGGTTGTGCAGTTGTCATAATTAAAATCGTAGCGATAATATTTATTTTCTTCCTTGGCATTTTCATTCAATGCAACCAGCATCCTTTGTCTTTCGGAGCAGGATAGATTTAATACCTGTTCTGTTACGCCTCTTTTGTAATATTCATATTCCAATAAGAAAGATGGCAATGAATCTGTGGCAACAAAATAAACGAGTTTGCCCCTGATAAATTTTTTATAAAAATCTGGGTCATAAAAATCAAATGTGCCATAATTGAAAACAAGATCTGTATGGGTTACACTATCAACGACTCTGAAAGCACTGTGTCCAAATGTTGAATATAATTCTTCGCCGGGGGTACAGGTGAGTAAACTGATTTGGATCTTGCATTCGTTGTTGCTGATGCTATCAGTTTGTGCCGATGATAAAAGTGAAATGAAAAATAAATAGAATAGTAACTGTTTTTTCACCAATGATTTGTTTTGGTAAAAATAGAAGATTGTTTGTCACTAAGACACGAAGACCCAGAGGAAATTTTGTTAAATGCTGAATAGAATTACTGAACGTACAAG
>JANLSA010000331.1:0-4909 GCA_031362085.1 Bacteroidota bacterium
GCTAAAGCTTCGGAGGGCAATCCCAACCACCCGAAACATCGGGACAGGCTCTCTCCAAAGGAGAGGGGAGTTATTTGCTAACATATTTTTCTATAGGCAGACGGTTCTGAAGGCTTCTTGCCAATGTCATTTCATCGGCATATTCTAATTCGCCACCGAACGCAATACCACGGGCAATAGTTGTGATTCGTAAATGCGAGTTGGGTAATTTCTTTTGTATATAATAAATGGTGGTATCGCCTTGTATATTTGGATTCAATGCAAAAATCAGTTCTTCTGTTTTTTCTTTTTGTACACGGTTGATGAGTGATTCGATATTCAGTTGGTCGGGGCCTATGCCATCGAGCGGGGAAATAATACCACCGAGAACATGATAAGTGCCATTATATTGTTGAGTACTTTCTATTGCAATTACATCCCGAATGTTTTCTACCACACATATTGTTTCTTGTTTGCGCATACTATTGGCGCAAATGGAACAGATATCTCCATCGGCAACATTGTAACATCGGTGACAGAATTTTATTTCGTTACGCATTTTTGCAATTACTTCACTAAACCGGGTTACATCGTTTTCGGTTTGTTTTAATAAATGAAGCACCAGTCGCAATGCCGTCTTTTTTCCAATACCGGGAAGTTTAGAAAATTCGTTGACAGCGTTTTCAAGCAATGAAGAGGAGAATTGCATAGCGTCAAAGATAGAGGAAGCCCCTCTAAATCACTCCGCCAACCGGCGGAAGACTTTGCTTCACACAAAGCCCAGCTTATTTGTAAATTCTAATTAGACAATGAAACTTCTTTCATCAGGGCTGTGAGATGGATTCTTCTCCGCCGATTGGCGGAGAGTTAGAGGGGGCTGGTTATATCAAACTCATTTTCCCAATTGGCCTTTACTGTTATTTTTCGTTCGATGGGTTTTACCAGTTCGGGTTGTTTGTGTTTTCCAAAAAATTTGCCAGCATCCCATATTCCATTTTTATTTTCGTCGAATAATATCCGGAGTTCATACTCCCCGGGATTGAACAAAGGATTGGTGTATTGGTTTGAAGTAAGTGTATGTGAAAGGACTACAACATTGTTTTGTACAAATAGTAAAACCGGGTTTTTGCTTAATTCCAACTTTGAAAAACTCAGTTTTAAATCGCCGTACGATTTTTTTTCCCTTGTTTTAAAACTGAGGGTATCTTTTTTTAGAAGGCGGCGGCCCAACGTATCTTCGGCAAAATCGGTTTCATAAATCAGGTTGTACTGTGTATTTTCTTTCCAAACAATTTTTAATTCAATAATTGAATTTGTAGAATCTTTTATCCAACGATATGTTTCTGCAACTGACTGGTATGTTGTATCGGTAGTTAGTGCAATTTTTGATGAATCGAAAAATTTTAATGGCGTTTCAAATTTAAATTTGAAATTTTCTAATAAATCCTGCTGATTATTTTTTATTGTTGTTTGATACTTTAAGCGTTTATCTGCTGCTGAAATGGCGCCTGTTTTTCCCCGTCCTGTATTTGTCGTAGTTGTTCTTTTTTTCTCTTCTTCTTTTTCTGAATATGCAAATAAAGTAACAGGTTTATTATTTTGACGTACAAGTATAGCTGAATCTGCAAATGCAAATAATTGTTTACCATCAAAATAACGGTAACTGTTTCCTTCTGATTTTATTGCATAGATATAATAAGTAGCTGCTGGTAAATTTCGAAATGTAAACTCGCCTTTATTATTCAGCTTTGTTACATAACGCGGTTTTTCACTCATTACAGCAGAGTCTTTTCCATTTTTATAAAGCATTACCGTTAGTGTGGTATCTGTTTTGCCATCTTCTGCAAGGATTACTTTACCGGAAAGTGTCAGCGAGTCTAACGCTTTTCCTGTTGAGAAAAGAAAAGAAAAATTTTTCAAAATATTTCGTTCATTGATGTCCTGGATAGCATCTCCGAAATTAATATTATAGGTTGTATTTGCTTCTAATGAATCTTTCAATTTTATAGTAACGGTATTTAATTTGGAGTCAACCGTTGGATTGTTTTGTGGTATCGGGGTAATGACAAGATTCTGCTGCACATTGGTCAACTCAACAAACTCATCAAAAGTGAGAATGATTTTATTGCCGGTAAAATTCAAAGCAGAGTCTTTAGGATTTGCTTTTATTAATTCTGGTGGAATAGAATCTCTTAAACCACCCTGTGGTGGAATGATATTGGCACAACCCGGAGCCGTGATTAAACTGATGGTTATGATTATGCTGATAGATAATAATAGTATTGCGCCTCTGAAATTCATGATAGTTGCAAACTTAAAGGGTTTACCGTAAAACAGGAGTTTTCAAAATCATAATTATCATATAAAAGATTAATCAGCGGCTTGATCTTCTCCCACCTCATGCAGTTCTATTGCAAGGTTATTCGTTTTTACAAAATTGCACCAGTGACAGTCTGCTTTGCCACAGCCGGTGTAAAAATCATGATCCTGAATTTTTTGCCAAACTAATTTTATTTGTTCAGTTACTGTTGTAATATCTGCCGGCGTGATAATTATTTTTTCTCTCCGGTATTTTTTCTTTTTATCGGGTTCTATAAAATCAAATTCGGTGCTGATCACTTTCCAATCTTTCTGCTGGTAGTTGTCAACAAGTATTTTATAAAATACAGCCTGCCGCCAGTAATCTCCTCCATTGGGTTCTTTATCGGAAGGGCCCTTTGTTTTCGGAATTGCTTTATCGGGATCGCCGGTTTTGTAGTCAACTACATTTACCGATTTGCCATCAAACTCCAGTTTATCCAGTTTGCCTTTTATGGGCACACCGCCAACTACCACATTCCGGATATTTCTTTCAATAGCAACTATTTTATTAAACGTATTTATGTACGCATCATAATAGTTGCTTAGAACTTCCTGTCCGTATTCTATCCTTCTGTCAAATTGCTCTTTGGTAAAACTCTCACGGTGGCGTTTCATATACCATTCAAAATCTTCTATAAAAATTTCTTTTAATGGAAATTTATCTTGCTTACTATCCTGCATTTTTCTGAATAACTGTTCTAATGCATAATGCACTGATGATCCAAACTCAGTTGCTTCCGATTTTCCGGTAGGAATGCGGATGAGTGTTTTAAAATAAAACTCCAACGGGCATTTTAAATAATTATTGAGTGCTGTTACATTCATTACAAATTTTTCCAGCAAAGCCGAAACAAATTCTGTTTCTGTTTTTTCTATTTCGGGTGCTGCTGTTTCTGCAAAATGAAGAATGGAAAATTCGCTTAATACTTCGGGACTTATAAAAACTTTTTCTAATGGCAAATGTTGCTCATCTTGTAGCTCTGCAATAAACATAGAAGGCTCCATTTCTTTGCCATCATTTTTTAACCGGCTGTAAGAAATATATAAATGTTTTTCTGCTCGGGTAAGTGCTACATAAAATAACCTTCGTAACTCCTCTGCCCCCTCTAAATCTCCCCCAGAGGAGGAGACTTGTTTTTGCACAAATCCAACTTCTTCGGGGTCCCCTTTTTGAAGAGCAAGCAAATTTTTTGAAGAAAAAATTGTGTCTGGCAATTTATATCCACCACTTGGTTTTCTTTTCTTTTCCCAAAACCCGGCATTACATCCTGCAAGAAAAACATATTCAAATTCAAGACCTTTGGAGCCATGCGTGGTTAAAAGATTTATTCCTTTATCGTTTCCACTTACCTGTATTAATGGAAGTGTGATTTCTTCTTTTTCCATTAATGAAATCAATGTTATCAATTCTTTTAGCCCCAGTTTTGGGTTGCGCCGGGTTTCTTCTTTAATAAAATCAAACAAGCCGGTTACAACCTGCAGTTGAAAATGTTTATCATCTGCCTGCATGATCTGAGAAAGAATTCCTGTTTCCCGGATACACAATCCGAATAAATGCTGCAAAGTCTGATTTGGCACTTCATGAATTAATTTTTCTAAAATGCTTCCTGCTTGTTTTAATCCTTCATGAATACTTTTTGAAAAAAGATCTTTTGCCGGTTCATTCGTTTTGTCATTAATTAATTTGCGCAACGATGTAGGAGTATCACTGAATCTTGTTGCAGATACTTCCACGCTTAGCTTAGCAATTTCAATTGCAGGTATTTGAAACCAGGCTGAATGTAATAGTTCAAACAGCATTTCATCACCACCGTAAGGGATATCATGTTCGGCTGCTAAATATTTTAAAAGCAGGACAATTTTTTTGCCCAGGGTTAATTCAAGAATATTCAGATTTCGTTTACTATAGTAAGGAATATTTCTTAGCCGGAAATAATCGGCCAGTTCCATACCATATTTATTTTCTTTATAAATAACAGCAATCTCTCCCGGTGGGGTTCCTTCTGAAATTATTTTTTGGGTCTGAAGCACAATATCAATCATCTCCTGTCGCTGCGTTTCATATTCTTTTATAATTGGCTGATGGGTTAAATGTTTTATTATTTCTTTACTCGAGATTAAATCTTTACTCAAGCCTTCTAATTTTTCTACCAGGCGTTCTTTATTTCTGTTGATTAATGATTTTGAAACATCCAGTATGGGTTGAGTAGAACGGTAGTTATTTTTTAATACAACGGTGAGCAAATCTTTTTTATAACTATCTGCAAACTGAAGCATGTTTTCAATATTTGCACCCTGGAACCGATAAATGCTCTGATCATCATCGCCTACTACAAACACATTGGGTTTGTCCCAATAGTTAATCAACAGTTCAATAATCTTATTTTGCGTTCCGCTGGTATCCTGGTATTCATCCACCAGTATATATAAGTATTGCTCCTGGTAGCGGTTGAGCAATGCTTTGTTTTCTTCAAAAGCTTTAATCACCCAGTTGATCATATCATCAAAATCGTAACGGTTTCGTTTGCGCATCATCAGCTGAAACCGCTCAAATTCATTTACTGCTGCA
>JANLSA010000352.1:0-6814 GCA_031362085.1 Bacteroidota bacterium
TGATGAAGCCAATCCGCCAGGCACGGTTTTTAGCAGCTGTTCAAAAAGTAATGGAACAAACCGGTGTTGTGAAAGAGGCACAATCAAACCCGGCAGAAGATGATTATATTTTTGTAAAAACAGAGTCGAAAGGAAAGCTGTTGAAAATAAACCTTGCTGATATTGATTATATAGAAGCCATGAAAAACTATATGATTATCTATCGCAACGGGCAAAAAACATTTGTGTATACCAGTATGAAAGAACTGGAAGAACGACTTCCTGAAAAAGAATTCATCCGGATTCATAAATCATTTATCATTCCTGTTTCCCGAATTACAGGTCTTGAAGGAAATATGGTACGGTTAAAAAATGTAACAGCTGAAATCCTGATTGGAGAAAATTATAAAGCGGAGTTGATGGAAATAATCAGGAAGAAAATGATTTAGTGCTGCCAATGGTTTCAAATACCAAGTTCTTACGCATCAGTTATTTAGTTCGATAAAAAAAATTATACTGAATTCCGATATAAATAAAACCAAATCAGAACTAAGATTTGTCTTTTATTTAAAAACAAAAAAGAGATTGCCTTAAATGTTTTTTCAACACAGAGATACGGAGAATCAGAGTTACACTGAGTATTGATTTCCAATTTTTACTTTCTCTGTGAAACTCAATCACTCTGTAACTCTGTGTTTAATTTTTCACTTTTTAGAAAGCCTCAGAAGTAGCTTAATATATTTTAAACATACTAATTGCGGACGGGTTTTACTGCGGGGTTCTGGTTTGGAAGTTTGATATTCAATTTTGCCAGAACGGGCAAAGAAATATCATCTGTTTCAGGTGCTACCAAAAAAATATCTGAAGACAAAACATGAGTATATCCTTTTTCTTTTGCTACCTGCTCAATTGCCTTTTTAGCCCTGGCATAAAAGGGTTTTAAAAATTCCTGTTGTTTTAATTGCTGCACCTGCTGTATTAACGCATCGGCACCATCAAGTTCATCTTTGTAATTCTGTATATCTTTAAGAATCTGTTCTTTTACCCCTTTTGGTTTTGTAGTATCTTGATATTCGGTCAGCTTCCTTGAATATTCACCCTGAACATAAGTCAATCTTGGCATAATGGAGTCTTTTATAAATTGCTGGCCAACCGTATCCATAACTAGTTTGTCCCGGCTTAGTTCAGGCATCACACCTACAATATCATCAATACGGATATAAGCGATTCTGGTTTGAGCAGAACAGGCTGCTGCTATCAGTAGACCTGCTACTAATACTAAAGTGTTTAATTTTTTCATGTATGTTTTTTTTGGTTTCAAATTTATAACCATTTCTGGTTTCTCCTGCATTTCACAGAATTAATAAACGAACCTCCCATAATAGTATTTTTTATACTTTAGCTGAACAAACCTGCAGGCCTTGATTTCAAATTCATAAAATTTATTGAACTATGCGAAAATTAATTTTATTCATGTCAATTTGTTTAGTTGGTCTTGTGGTTGATGCCCAGACCTATGAGTCAATAAAAAACGAAGTTGTTCTTGCCCAGTATAAAAAGGCAAAAGAAGATATTGATAAAGCTATGAGTATTGCCATATTTGCCAGCAAACCGGAGGCATTTATTCTGAAAACAACTATTTATGCTACATTATATATGGATGAAGGTATTAAGAACGCAACTGCTGGCGAACTATTGGCGAATGAAGCAGACGCAGCTTTTAGAAAATATAAAGAAATGGATCCTTCCATGAGTTTGTTGAGTGATGTTGTTTATCAAAACGGCCCGGTAAATCTTTATTCCGGTTATTATTCTTCGGGGTATAATGATTATGTTTCAAAAAAATGGGACAATGCTTTTAACAAAATAAAAAAAGCAGTCGCATATTCTGACCTGTTAATAGAAAAAAAAATATTAACTGTATCTATGGATACCAATGTTCTGATTCTTGCTGGAATTACAGCAGAAAAAAGTAATCATAAGGAAGATGCAGCAGGATATTATAGCCGTCTTGCCGACAGAAGAATTACGGGGGATGGATTTGAGAGTGTGTACCGTTTTCTGGTAAGCCATAATTTTGGCAAAAAAAATTTTAACACATTTGAAAAATATAAAACAATCGGTAAAGAATTGTATCCATATAGTGAGTTCTTCACTTTTGATAAAATTGACTTTGCGGTTGGCCTTGAAACAAGCCTTGCCGGCAAAGTAAAAGCGGTTGAAGAAGTGCTGGCCACGGACCCAAATAATTTCAAAGCCAATGAATGGATGGGAGAAATTATCTACCGGGCATTTTATCCACAGAAAGATGATGCGCCTGAAGCATTCGATTCAACAGCAATGGAAATTAAAATGATAAAAGCGTTCAATAAAGCAGGGGCTGTGCAGCCTGATTCAATAGATGCTTTTTTGCTTTTAGGCGATCATTACTTTAATAAATCTGAAAAAATCAATAATCAGAGAATAGCTCATGTAGCTGCAATGAAAAGCAGAACCAAGCCCGGAACTATGGCTTCAAAAGAAGATAATGCCAAAAGAGATTTACTTGACAAACAATACAGTGATGCCCTGGAAACTGAAAGAAAACCTTATGAAAAGGGAGCAGCAATCTTTGCAGCAAAAACAAATTTAAGCATCAGAGAAAAAGCACAGTACAGGAACCTGGCCGGGAAAATTGCAGATATTTATACATTCAAAAAAATACAGGCTAAAGGAAAACCAGCTGATGTGGCTAAATACGAAGCTGAAGAAAAGAAATGGAATGACAGGTATGAGTCAATTAAATAGATTCAGATTTCGTTGTTCTATTCCCGATTTTTGGATTAACAGAATAACAACAAAAAACGAATTCACGGTTGAGGGACTATACAGCTTTACTATATTTACTTTTACCCGCTTATTATTTTTTTTTCCATTTAAAATATTTCCTTTGCTGCTGCGTCTACCTGTATAAATAGGTAAATCGTGTTAATCTCAGTGTCAGATCAGCCAAAACAAAATATCATTCAAGCAGTCCGTGATTACGGCAAGCGATTGTTTTATTTTATTCGCGGCAGGGTAAATACGGATGAAGATGCCGAAGATATTCTGCAGGATGTGTGGTACCAGTTCAGTAATGTAATGAACACGGAACCTATTCAACAAACAAGTGCCTGGTTGTACCGGGTAGCAAGAAACCGGATCATAGATAAATACCGTAAACCTCAGGCTGATTCACTGGATGCATTATTTACAGATGGTGAAGAAAGTGAATTTAATTTCAATGAAATTTTACTGAGAGAAAATGCAACACCAGAAACTGAACAACTTCGGAATTATTTTTGGGAGCAATTATTTTCAGCATTGAATGAATTACCGGTAGAACAAAAACAGGTTTTTGTATGGAATGAGTTGGAAGATATTTCTTTCAATGAAATTTCCGAACGAACCGGTGAAAAGATAAATACATTGATTAGCCGAAAACGGTATGCTGTGGTACACCTGAGAAAAAAATTAGAACAATTTTATAAAGAATTTACTGAACAATAAAAATTTAAATTTATGAAACGAAGATTTAATTGGGCAAAAATGATTTTACTTTTTATTATCATAGCCCCTGTTGCTATTTTTATTTTTGGCAGCCTGGTGATGTTTCTCTGGAATAATGCACTGGCACCCGTATTGCATATTTCAACGGTTACATTCTGGCAAGCATTGGGAATATTGGTATTATCGAAAATTTTATTCACCAGTTTTAGTGGCGGTAGAAGCCGCAGGCATATAACCTGGAAAGAAAGAATGACTCAGAAGTGGAATAATATGACTCCTGATGAAAAAGAAAAATTTAAAGAAAAATGGAATGACCATTGGTGGAAGATGGGGTTCAAGCCCTGGAATGCAGAAACTGAGTTTGAACAAACTGGTGACAGGTCATAATTTGCTTACTCGTCTCAGGTTGATGTGTTCAGTTTTATCAATTGAATTGTTGTCCTGAATTTATTTTGTAAAAAAGTTGCTTTTACCAATCGTCTGTTCGAAACGAAGAAACTGGAAAGCCTTCTGTACTGAATAATTCCCCAACAATAAAATCTTTAAAAGCATACCGCACAGCAACTGGTGTAAGAACAAATGGCGATGATAAGACAATTGTTCCGTTCCGGATATTAGCAGTTGCAGCTCGAAAAACTTTATCAGCTCCTGCAATTTCAAATTGAGTTAGTGTTTTGCCATAAGAAGTCAAGCCATTCGGAACATATTTGAATTTTATAGTTGCACTATTTCCATTTATAAGTAAAGAATCAAATACCGGGCTTTGAAAACCAAAACCTTTTAATTGGTACGTATTACCAAAAGCGAGATAGGCAAACCGTTTTCCCACTGTTTCTTTATCTGCCGGATGAATACCGAATTCATCACCTTTATCCATCAGCACAACGATACCACTATTCGGAATTTTGTCAACAGCTTTGCGTTGCGCATCTCTCAAATAAGCAGAATTTCCTTTTCTGTCGGGTGATGTTGTAGCATTTATATTTTGAAAATAATTAAACGGTGCAATCTGAGCAAAGAAAAAAGGAAAATCACCAATATTAAATTCACTGCGCCATTGCTTTACCATAGCCGGAAATAATTTTTCATACTGATCGGAACGGCTACGGTTACTTTCGCCCTGGTACCAGATACAACCTTTGATAGCATAACCTATAAATGGTTTCATCATTCCATTGTATAATGTTGTCGGTGTATTATTATTTACTTTGGCTGAGTCTGCAATTGGTGGAACAGGCAATTCAGGGAATTCTTTCATGGCTTCAGCACTCATCCATGCTTCTGCTGATGAACCGCCATAGCTGATATTAATTAATCCTACCGGAATTTTCAATTGTTGCTGCAAGAGTTTACCGAAATGATATGCGGCAGCACTGAAATTGCTGACAGATTCCGGATCAGCTGATTTCCAATCTGCATACTTTGTACTATCCTGTACAATTGTTTTTACTGCACGGGGAACGGTATATAAACGCAATTGGTTATTAGCGGAATTAAAAATAGCATCGTTCGAATTTAAAATAGGTTGATCACGAAAACCTTTCATAGGCATTTCCATATTTGACTGGCCGCTGCAAAGCCAAACTTCCCCTATTAATACATTTTTTAGGGTTATTGCTTCTCCATCGCTGATGGTTATTTCATAGGGGCCGCCGGCATCGGGTGTATTTATTTTCATTTTCCATTTTCCTGCTGCATCCACCGGGGTTGAATACTTCTTTTTATTCCATGATGAAGTAAGCTGAACTGAACTGCCTAGCCTTGCCCATCCCCAAATAGCTGCTTCTGTTTTTTGTTGTAACACCATATTATCGCCGAAAAAGGAAGGCAGAATAATTTTTGCAGAAAGCAAAAGCGGAGAAATAAAAAATAATAGAACAGCGATTAAGCCAGCATATCGTTTCATAAAAATAGTTTTGGTTTACGAATATATTAAATACAAAGCACCAAAAGGGGACTTTTCTTTGCACTGGTTTCTTTCTGCAACGACTGGGGAATACAGAAAGTCCGAATAAGACCCCGTGCCGCTGTCTTGAGCTGGTGCAAAACTGCAGAGTTCAATAAGTAAATCAACTGAAAGAAAACCTGCGATTTATCATTTTATTAAATTATGATTACCGGCAGAATAAATAATATTTGGAAATATTAAATAATATTTAGACATTTGACTAAATATATAATCATCGAATCAAAACATTTATGAATATTGTTTTTAAAGCACTGAATGATCCCACCCGTCGGATGATACTGGAGATGCTCCTGAAAAAAGATTTGACCGCAGGTGAGATTGTGGAAAAGTTCAAAATATCAGGTCCCAGTATATCTCATCATCTTGATCTGTTGAAACAGGCCAAATTAGTAGTAGCCGAAAAGGAAGGGCAGTTTATTTATTATTCACTAAATACTACTGTAGTGGATGAGATAATGAAATGGTTCATTCAATTCAAATCTAAAAAGAATTAATTATGGAAAAGTTTCTGAGAAAGATCATTTGGTTGATCATTATAACTCCGGTTATTTATTTAGCTTTTGTTTGGAATTCACTTCCCGAATCAATAGCCTTGCATTTTAATATAAAAGGCAATATTGACCGCTATGGCAGCAAGAATGAACTTCTTTTTATGGTTATTGTCTTAATTGCGATCAATATTGTTGTTTATTTATTATTACCTAATATATACAGAATTGATCCAAAAAAATATGCAAGAGAAAATAAAGACAAGCTATATCGTATTTCTTATGCTGTGGTCGTATTTCTTACTGGAGTTATTTGTCTGATTATTTATAGTATGATTCATGAAAATATTGATTTCAGCATCCGTTTAATTTTATCGGGAGTCGGTTTGCTCTTAGCTGTAATTGGCAATTATATGCATACCATCAAGCCAAATTATTTTGCTGGCTTTCGTTTACCCTGGACTTTAAACAATGATGAAAATTGGAAAAAAACACATCTCCTTGGAGGAAAACTATTTTTTGGAGGTGGTTTACTGATTGCTGTGACAAGCCTTTTTGCTTCATACATTGTATCCATGGTTATTCTATTCACAATAATTACGATAATAACCCTGATTACTTGTTTCTATTCTTATCGTTTATACAAAAATCAAAAAACTCAAATCTGAGATAACTAATTTCTCATCTCATGTTAAGCTATCTGACTTATACAAGACAAATATTACATAAGAACAAAGTACGAGTTATAACAAATGACAGCTATGAAATGAGTTTGACACAATTTATGATTCTCATAAAAGTCTGAGAATATTAAGCAGGAGTCTGTATTTTACAGACTCTTTCAATTTTG
>JANLSA010000355.1:0-2628 GCA_031362085.1 Bacteroidota bacterium
TAAGTTTTGATCAGCAACTAAAAACAAAAACACATTCTGATTTGCAACGGATGAAAGAAGGCGGTGTGGATGCACAATTTTTTTCCATCTGGTGTGATGGTAATATGAAAGATCCTTATGCCTGGGCTAACCGGGAAATAGATACGGTACTGGCATGGACAAACCGAAATCCGGGTGGCATGATGCAGGCATTTACTGCTGCAGATATTATTGCGGCTGTCAAACAAAAAAAATTAGCTGTATTATTTGGTGTGGAAGGCGGGCACATGATGGAGAATGATTTGACCAAATTGGAGGCCTTGTATAAAAGAGGTGTAAGGTATATGACCATCACCTGGAATAATTCTACTGATTGGGCAACTTCGGCGTTGACAGAAACCTCACCCCCAACCCCTCTCCACTCCGTGGAGAGGGGAACAGACTCCGTAAGAAAAAAGGGGTTGACTGATTTTGGAAAGCAAATAATAAAACGAATGAATGAATTGGGGATGTTGGTTGATCTCTCTCACGTAGGGGAACAAACGTTTTGGGACGCCATCAACACAACTACCAAACCAGTATTGGTTTCACATAGTTGCGCACATGCGCTATGCCCGGTATTTAGAAACTTAAAAGATGATCAGATACTGGCAATCGGAAAAAATGGCGGCGTTATTCATCTTAATTTCTTTTCAGGTTTTGTTGATATTAGTTTTTTTAAACGGTCCGTTGATTTTAATTTTAAACATAAGGCAGAAAGAGATTCTTTATTAAAAACTGTTACGGATCCTTATTTTGCCGATACCTATCTTTTTGAAAAATACTCCGAAGAAGTAAAAGAACTTCGCCCGCCATTATCTATGCTGATTGATCATTTGGATCATATTGTGAAACTGATTGGAGTTGATCATGTAGGACTAGGTTCCGATTTTGATGGTATCAATTCAGCTCCTCAACAATTGGATGACGTTACTAGTTTTCCGTTAATTACTGCAGAATTGGTTAAGAGAGGATACAGGAAAAAAGATATTAAAAAAATTCTTGGCGCAAATTTTATACGCCTTTTCAAAGCCAATAACCAATAGTTTTATTGGGTCGATCATTAAACCTTTATGCCAGAAAAACAAACACCAATCGACCGTTCACAAATACCTTTAAATAGAGTGTTGGGTTTACCCACAGGAATATTATTGGTTGCCGGTATTATGATTGGGTCGGGTGCATTTAAAAAAATTGCACCGATGTCGCAATCGCTTATGAGCGAACCATGGATATTAGTAGCATGGATAATAGCGGGTATGGTTACCCTATTAGGGGCTTTTACCTATGCGGGCCTGGCAAGCATGACCACCCAATCGGGCGGGGTATATGAATACCTGCGCCTATCTTACGGAAAATTTTTTGCTTTTCTTTTTGGATGGATGATGTTTACCATTGGCGGAAGTGGCGCTATTGCAGCACTTGCCTTTGTATTTGCGCAATCTGTAAATCATCTGATACCAATACCGGATCCTTTTTTTGCATGGAAAGATTTTTCAATCGGTAATTTCATTTATCCCTTTGCCAGTTCAGGCGTAAAGCTTTTTGCAATAGTAATTATCGTTCTATTGAATTGGATCAATTACCGCGGAGTTAAAAACGGCGGCATATTGAATAATATAGTAACTGCCGCAAAAATTCTTGGTATTGTATTACTTATTGTAATGGGACTACAATACGTACATCCTTCTACTGAAATTATTCCTGTACAAAATACAAGTGTACCATCAGGTCTTGCTTTATTCAGTGCATTATTCGGCGCCCTGTTAAGCGCTTTATGGGCCTATGATGGCTGGGCCAATATCACTTATATCACAGGCGAAATTAAAAATCCACAAAAAAATGTTCCGATTGCTATTACGGGAGGTGTTATCATAGCAATGACTTTATACATCCTCGTAAATTACGCATATATGCGGGTGTTACCTATATCGGCTCTTGCGGCAATCAATGAAAATGAGGTAGCTGCTGCTAAAGTAGCAGGTGTAATTATGGGTGATGCAGGAACAATTACCATTTCTATATTGATTATGATTTGCACTTTTGGAGCTGTGAATGCCTGTATCATGGTGTACCCACGATTGTATTACCGGATGGCACAGGAAGGATCTTTTTTCAAAAAAGCAGCTTTTGTTCATCCTGTTTTTCGTACGCCGTATATCTCATTATTATACTCTTGTATATGGAGCAGTATATTAGTACTTACAGGAACTTTCGATTTGCTCACCAACCTTGTAATTTTTACTGGCTTCCTTTTTTTTGGCGCTATTGCCTGGGGATTGATTCGCATGAAAAAAAAGGGTTTGATTACTACAAAAGTGATCGGCTATCCTTTTACGCCAGTAATCATCATCCTATTTTCTTTGGTACTGGTTATTAACACCGTAATGGTTCAACCGCAACAATCATTGTTGGGCTTGCTGTTGGTAGCAAGCGGCGTGCCTCTCTATTATTATTTCAACAATTCAAAAAAAAACAAGAAATAGAGTAGTATGAAATGTGATAAGATGAAAATTTTTTACAAAAGGGAGTTATTTGTTAATTGAGTCCTATACAATTCGGTGCTAAGAACCTGTCTAAAATTCATATTTCTAATAATGGAAGCCGCAG
>JANLSA010000395.1:0-3068 GCA_031362085.1 Bacteroidota bacterium
ACAAGGGAGTTCCTAAGCACAGGTATATTAAAAGGGGCAGGTAACAGACGAAAGGTGACTGGGTGTTTATTCTTTTGAAGCGGAGACACAATCTTTAATCCATTATTTGTACCCATCCATACCCTGTTTTTTGAATCCTTATAAATTTTAAAGGTCAAGAAGTGGATAGGTTGTTTTATTTCGGAAAACAACTCATATTGTCTGTTCAGGATGCGAAGTGAACCCCTATCTCCTCCAATCAAAAGTGAATCATTCAACTCTGTCAGATCAGTATAAGATGAATCAGGAAATATCTGAATCGGTTTTACCAGGTTCCCGTTTTTGATCTCATACAATCCGCTGGTGTCTGTTGGCGCAATCACTCTGTGATCCTGCGTTATGTAGAATTGATTTATGATCACACTACTGAAAGCGGCTTTCTTTACAATGGCATCCCGCTGTAAAATGTCAACGGTACCATTGTTTTCAGCCACCCATAATTTTCCATCAGCCGATTCGTATATATCATTGACCATATTATGAGAAAGCCCATTAGCCGTTGTGTAATTGGTGAACTTGTGACCATCATATTTGCTCAATCCTTCCCAGGTAGCGATCCACATAAAACCTTTTTTATCCTGGTAGATGCGTCTCACTGGGTTAGATACAAGACCGTCTTCCACTGTGTAGGTTTTGAAGATAAGTTGCTGGGAAAAAATATCTGTCCCGGCAATCAAGAGGAATAATAAAAGGATTAACCTGGATTTTTTAAACATGTTGACGATTCAATTATTAAGGTAAGTTAATAAAAAAATATCAGGTTAAATTTCTTCATGTGGAGTAGAATAAATATTTGCATTTTGCAAGTACCTTGCGACAATGAGCCGCTATCATTCATATCTTAATTCTGCTAAGGGCATTTTAGCTCAGTATACAGGCGAAGAGCCATTTTCTTCCTTTTTGAAAAAATATTTTTCTGCCAATAAAAAATTTGGATCCAAAGACCGGAAACAGGTAAGTAATCTGTGTTATTGTTTTTTCAGAATGGGAAAAGCAGTAATGAATATCTCATTAGAAGAAAAAATATTAACAGCTTTGTTTTTGTGTTCTGATAAATCCAATGAAATACTAGAGGCATTAAAACCTGAATGGAATTATAAAGTGGAGTTACCTGCTACTGAGAAATTAGTAATTATTAATTATTCATTATTAATTCAGGAAGTATTCCCCTGGAAAGAAGAATTGAGTATTGAAGTTGATTTCGAAAAATTCAGACATTCATTTTTAGTACAACCCGATTTGTTTATTCGCTTGCGGCCAGGAAGTAAAAAAAATGTAAAAGAAAAATTACAAAAAGCAGCAATTCAATTTGAAATCATCTCTGATTCCTGTTTGTCTATACCCAATTCATCAAAAATTGATCAGGTAATTGAATTAGATAAAGAAGCTGTCATTCAAGATTTCAATTCACAACAAGTTGGCGAGTTTTTTAAATCTGAAATCGCCAGTTTGAAATCTGATATTTCTCTCTGGGATTGTTGCGCAGGCAGTGGAGGAAAATCTATCATGGCTTATGATCTGAATCCGGCTATTGAAATAACAGTTTCAGATATGAGAGAAAGTATTCTGGCCAATTTGAAAAAACGATTTGAGAAAGCCGGTATAAAAAAATACAAATCTTTTGTAATTGACTTGACCCGGAGTAAATCTGAAATCGAAAATCTGAAATCTCAAATAATTATTGCTGATGTTCCTTGCACCGGCAGCGGTACCTGGAGCCGCACACCAGAGCAGCTTTATTTTTTTAATGAAAACCCGTCTGCCGGACGGGCTGGTAAAATTGAAAAATATGCTTCCGTGCAAAAACAAATTATTGGAAATGTCATACCTCATCTTAAACCGGGTGGGTTTTTTCTCTATATCACCTGCTCCGTATTTAAAAAAGAAAATGAAGATCAGGTAGAGTTTATTAAAAGCAACTTTAATCTTGAGTTAATTAAAATGGAATTATTCCCAGGCTATGATATGAAAGCAGATACGATGTTTGCTGCATTGTTTAAAAAGCAACTATAGTTTTATCCATTCAGCTGTTGAAATCATTTTTTTCCCGTTATAAACTGTTATATAATATTTTCCCATTGTTAATCTTAGATAGGGGAGTTCTATAATTTTTTTGCCAATAGGTTTCGAAGATTTTATAGTATGCATCAACCTTCCTTCTGCATCATGTATTGAAATAGTCATTTGCTGAATGGCATAAGGTGTTTCAATGACAAGATTTGTAGCCGTTGCGGATGGATTGGGAAGTACAGAAATTTTTTCTCCGTTTATTGTTGTACCACCAGTACCCGTTGTAGTGCATCCGGTTGCCAGATTGAATGAAGCCGTATCAATATATTCAGCGGCAAACGCTGCAACACTCGTATCTGTTTTTTGACGTATTCGATATTGAACTGCACCCGCAGATACATTTACCAAAACATTATTAAATGTATAACTGCGATTGTTTAATAAAATATTTCCGGTTGCTGCTGGTACGTCTGCAATTTTTACAAAATTCAAATCATCCGGTGTCTTTCTTTCTATTTCGTATGCCATTGCACTTATATCTTTTGTATTCCAGTTTAGGGTAACTGTACAGGTATTTAAAGTTGCAGTAGAAGTTGCAAAATCTTTTAACAGCGATCCAAATGCTTTTTTCATATCTGGTATGCCATAACCAATCCGATCATTTGGAGATAAACTGATACTGCCGGCATTTCTCAATGCCTGGATAATTTTCATATTATTAAATTCCGGAAATGCCTGCCATAAAATAGTTCCAAGACCAGCCATATTCGGGCAGGCAAACGAAGTTCCATTTGAAGTGCCAACGGTATTATTCGTTGCTTGTACCAACGCACTTACACCTACCGAAGCCATATCAGGTTTTATCTGACCATCACTTGAGGGGCCAAAACTGGAAAACGAACCAACCGTACCACTTGTGTTTACTGCACCAACAGCCACCACACTATCACCATCGGAAGGTGTAATAATAAAATGCCATGCATTAGCACCTTAATTACCCGCTGCATTAAAAAATAAAA
>JANLSA010000400.1:0-16499 GCA_031362085.1 Bacteroidota bacterium
CATTATATTTATTATGAAAAGAAAAGAATAGTAGAACATAGTAACGAATCTGAAAATTATTATCTCGGTTCATCTTTTACTAATTCAGAAATAGAATGGGTTGTTGAAAAATATAAAGCGGTTGCTGAAAGACAAGAATCATTTGATTTACTATGCATAAAAATTGCTACTGATATTAATGATGGTAAAGTTATTGGCTGGTTCCAGGGGAGAACAGAGTTTGGCCCCCGTGCTCTTGGCAACAGAAGTATATTAGCCGATCCACGGAATAAGGAAATGCAGATAACACTTAATCAAAAAATAAAATTCAGAGAAAGCTTCCGACCTTTTGCACCAGCGGTACTGGATGAATACGCTGCTGAATATTTTGAAATAAAATCACCATCACCTTATATGTTGATGGTGCAGCCCTTAAAAAAAGAGTTTAGAAATATTTTACCGGACAACTATGATTCTCTTGAAATAAAAGATAAACTAAATGTAAATAGAAGCCCGTTTCCTGCAATAACACATATTGATTTTTCTGCAAGAATTCAGACAGTTGGTAAAAAAGCAAATCCCGAATTTCATCAGTTGATAAATGCCTTCCGCGAACTAACTGGTTGCCCGATGCTGATTAATACAAGTTTTAATGTACGGGGAGAACCCATTGTAAACACGCCGGAAGAAGCTTATTTATGTTTTATGAATACGGGAATGGATATATTAGTAATTCATGATACTATTTTTTACAAAGAAAAACAACCAGGAACCTGTCTGCCGGCAGGCAAGCTTGCGGATGCGTTTATAAAAACAAAGTTTGAGAACGATTAATTCAATTGCAGATGACTAAGAAACAAAATATTTTATATAAATTTCTTATTGTATTGTTCACGTACCTGCTTATTGAGTTGGTTTGTTTTATTTTTATTAAAACTGGTTATATTCCTGCTAAACTTCCCACCTTTCATTTTGTTTCTGAAAATGATTTTACCATGCGGCTTGTAACAAACAAAGATTGGGGAGTATGGCATAAGCCGGGCCAGTTTACCTACCAGGATGGCTGCCTTGATATGGATAATTTGTATAATTCATACGGTGCAAGAGATAAAGAAAGAACAAAGAACTCCGCCGACAGCAACCGGGTTATTTTATTAGGCGATTCTTTTGTAGAAGGTTTTGGCGTAAAAGAAAATAAACGCTTCTCCAATTTACTCGAAAAAGAAACGGGGCAGGAGATGATGAATTTTTCCTGCAACTCTTTTAGTCCGTTGCAAGCGGTATTGATGTATAAGAATTTTGCTAATCAATATGAGCACAACACAATTCTTTTTGGCATCTTTCCTTTTAATGATATACCCGATGATGATATCGGTATTACCGGGAATAAAGACATATATAAACCTTACCTGGTTAAAACAGATACAGGTTATATTTTACAATTTACCGGTACTTTCAATGAGTCCGGTGTCTTAAATAATAAATCAAAAGGAAATTTTTCTGAAAGAACCGTTCGCTTTTTGAAAGCTTATACCTGCTGGTACAATATCATTTCTTATTTAAAGTTGAAAAAAGCTGAAAATAAAAAAATGAAAACCAGTACGACAAAAATCCCTTCTTATTATTATGATTATTCCCCGGCACAATTAGAAAGGCTTGGAGAAATATTGAAAGAGTTACGAAAATCGGCTACCGGAAAAAAAATCATTGTATTTACCGTACCTGTCGTTCAGGATTTTCTGAGAATGGAAAAAGAAAAAACTCAACCGCCACTACCGGGGGAGTTAACTAAAATTTGCACCCAAAATAATATTGAATTTCTTGATTTAATAGAGCCGATCCTGGTTCAGGATAAGAAATACAGGAATTATTATTTTTATTGCGACCCGCACTGGAATGAGAACGGACACCGGTTAGTTGCTGATATTTTGAAAAAACAATATTTTCAATCAAAGGAAAGGCCGTGATAAATTTGTATTTTTGAGGACTATTATGGAATCAATTAAAGATTTTTTCCTTTTTCTGAAACAACGTAAAAAATGGTGGCTGACACCGGTAATAATATTACTTGCTTTAATTGGTATTTTATTATTGGTTGGCGGTTCATCGGCAATAGCACCTTTCGTTTATTCTTTATTTTAAATGAAACTGAGAAAAGAAATTATATCTCTCCTTGTTATTATCGCCGGATTCTTTATTATTTCTTTCTTTTTTAAAAATTATTTACCCCTTATTATCGCAGTGGCTGTTTGCCTGCCGGGTTTTTTCTTTTTTGCCTGGTCAATAAAAATTCATCAATTGTGGATGGCTTTCGCAAACATTTTGGGTTGGATCAACAGCCGCATCGTTCTATTTATCATATTCTTTTTAATACTTACACCGATTGCCTTCTTTGCCCGGCTTTCCGGCAAAATCAGTTTCGTAAAATCGAATAAAAACAAAACAACATTATTTATCAACAGGAATCATTTATACATAAAAAATGATCTTGAAAACCCCTGGTAAACCTATTTTTGCACACCATGAATATGAATCAGACTTTACAGCACAACGAATCAATCTCTTCTTCAAAAAAGAAAATAATTGTATTGGGAAGCGGCCCTAACCGCATTGGCCAGGGTATTGAATTTGACTATTGCTGTGTACATGGCTTACTGGCAATTAAAGAATGTGGTTTTGAAGCCATCATGGTTAACTGTAATCCAGAAACGGTGAGTACCGATTTTGATATGGCTGATAAATTATATTTCGAACCAGTGTATTGGGAGCATATATGGGAAATAATAGAACATGAAAAACCGTATGGTGTGATTGTACAACTCGGTGGACAAACTGCTTTGAAACTTGCTGAACGTTTACATAAAAAAGGAATAAAAATTATTGGCACTTCGTATGACAGTTTAGATATTGCCGAAGACCGAGGCCGATTTAGTGACAGACTGAAAGAATTAGACATTCCATACCCCGACTATGGAACAGCAGAAGGAGTAGATGAAGCGATACTGGTCGCAAACAAAGTTGGCTATCCTGTTCTTGTTCGTCCTTCTTATGTTTTAGGCGGACAAAGAATGCGGATTGTTTTGAATGATGATGAAGTAGAAAAAGCGGTAGTGAGTTTATTAAAACATTTACCCGGCAATAAAATTTTAATTGATCATTTTCTTGACCGTTGCCAGGAAGCTGAGATAGATGCCATTTTTGACGGAGATGATTTTCATGTGATGGGTGTGATGGAACATATAGAACCCGCCGGCATACATAGCGGTGATAGTAATGCGGTGCTGCCTGCATTCAATCTTACACCAATGGTGGTACATACGATGGAAGAGTATGCTGAAAAAATTGCAAGGGAATTAAAAATACAAGGCTTAATAAATATTCAGTTTGCAATAAAGAATGATAAAGTATTTGTGATAGAAGCCAACCCAAGAGCTAGTCGCACCACACCATTTATTGCTAAAGCATACCAGATACCCTACCTGAATATTGCCACTAAAATAATGATCGGCACTCATAAGCTGAAGGATTTTACATTTGAAAAAAAGTTGAAAGGTTTTGCTATTAAAGAACCGGTATTCTCATTCAATAAATTTCCCGGTGTAAGCAAAGAGCTTGGCCCCGAAATGAAAAGTACCGGTGAAGCCATTCGTTTTATAAAAGATTTAAGAGATCCTTATTTCAGACAGTTATATAAGGACAGGAGTATGTATTTGAGTAAATAGATTTTTTACTCAGATTACCCGATTCTTAATTTTCATTTTATGAATACTTCATGGCATTTCCCGATAATGATTCTCGCATCACTTCTTATATTTTTTTTAATTATAAGAATTATTTTATCCAAAAAAGAATTCATTACAAAACGAAAACAAATTTTTATATTATCCTTAATTGTTGTTGTATTAGGTATGCTCTTTGGAAAATATGGGGCCGTATATGGATTGCCCTGGTGGATTTATTACCCAATTCCGATGCTGGCAACTTTAATTCTCCCACCTTTTGTTTTAAAATTAAATGCATCTAAGACTGCAGTTTATTTAGCATTAAGTTTTTTATCAGCTCCATTTATACACTTCTTCTTTTCGTTCTTTTTTGGATGGACAGAGTATATGCCCTTTTGGAAAATTCCCTTTATTGGTAATTGAATGAATTATAGAATCAAAATCCGGGGTCTTATTTTTGATTACCCATCAAATTATTTTACAATCTTAACCCTGTCAACTTCTTTCCCATTCGCATCAACCTGGCGAAGTGTCAAAACATTATCCTTCACATCCACAACGGTGAAAGAATGAATAGTTGATACAAATTTATCCGTAAATTTTTGCCAGCTGTCTTTGTCTTTTTGCTGCTCAGGGTTATATAATCCCTGGCCCCCTGCTCCCGTTACAATATAAATAACACCATTCGGTTTTTTATTCCCCTTTCCATTAAATTTTTTATCCAAGGTCCACCTGCCATTAACTAATCTTCCCCTCGGCACCCTGTTATCAGTGCCGCCAAAAAGTGGTATCCCATTTCTATCCGGAACAAAACTCATGGGAAAGCTGCGTTGGTAATTGTGTACATGACCACTGAATACAATGTCAACATTTCCTTTTTCCAAAATGGGAGCAAGTAACCGCATTTGTTGTTGCTCAAAGTGTACCCTTGAAGAACTGAAACCCGGATGATGAAATAGAACAAACCGCCAGGTAGCATCTTTTGCATTTTCCAAATCCTGAATTACCCAATCTTTTAATGTAGAGTCAGTCCAATCAACATAGGTGTCTGAATCTATAACCGTCCAGTGAGCATTGGCATAATCAAAAGAAAAATTTGTCATGCGTGGATATTTCTCACCGGTGCCATCCATAAAAATTTTTCTATTTGCTTCTGATGCTTTTAATAAAGGAACAATAGCGCCGCCTTCCTTTCCAATCGGGCCGTTTAATGGCTGATCCCAAAAAAGATAATACGCTAATGCATCCGGGAATCTATCCAGGTCTCTTGTATCTGCATCATGATTGCCTACTGCTGCCACAAAAGGAATTGAACGCATTAATGGCACACCGGTTGAATCTGCATTATCCTTATTATAAAAAGGCCAGAATTTTGTTTTGTATTCAGAAATCAAACCCTGGTTATAAACAATATCGCCGGCAATGGCAACAAAGTCCGGGTTTGATTTATAAATTCCATTAGCAATAAGACCAGCTTGTTTAGTACCAGCTCCCATATCGCCGGAAACCACAAAACGATAAGTTTGTTCATGTGATTTCAGTGCTTTTGCTTCGGCGTTAAAAACAACTTTACTGTTTTTTGAAACCCTGTACATAAATGAACTACCGGGTACCAAAGAAGCGAATGAAGCATTATAAACTTTAAATGTTTCAATACCTGCAACGTCTATTATTGAAGTAGTTTGATTTTCAGATTTCATCCAATTAGTACCTGAACCCGTTTTATACTCGACTAACCATTCTGCTGCATCTGCTGTATGCCAAAGCAATTGTAATGATTGTGATTTGGGTGTGTTGCCAATTTGCAGGTACGGCTTTACCAGAAAATCAGGTTGCTGTTTCTTATTTTGTGAGTTTACCTGAATTGAAAATAGTAAAATGAAACCAGCTATTAAATATTTCATTCTGTTTTTTTAGATAATTTAAGTGTCCTCCTTCGATTGAATTCTTTACTTGATAAATATAAGAACGAAATCTCTGTGTTCCGCCGTTTCTCCATGATTCTGTGTTGGAAAAAAATTAAAACAGCTCTTTTTTTTTATCTTCATACTATGAATAAAGAAACCCAATCTATCATTGCCAATCTCGAAAACACATTAACTGGTGAGCCTTGGTTTGGCCGTGCAGTATACAAACTGCTGAATGAAATTGATGAATCAAAAGCTTTTATCAAACCAAACGAAAAAGAACATTCTTTGATCGAACTGCTTTGGCACATGAATACATGGGCTGAGTTTACGCTGGCTAATCTTGAAAACAGGTCTGCTGGTGAATTAAAAGTCATCGAGGAAAACGACTGGAGAGTTATTGACCCGAAAAAGCATTCATGGAAAAAAGGAATAGAAGAATTGAAATCAATTCATAAAAAAATTGCAGAGATACTTACTGAAAAAGATGATAGTTTTTTAAAAGAGATCGTTCCCAACCGGAAATTCAATTATCGTTTTATGCTGAATGGATTGATACAGCATAATATTTATCATGCCGGGCAGGTGGCTTATGTAAAGAAGTTTCTTTCCTGAACATTTCTCGCAAAGAAGCAAAGGTTTCGCAAAGTCGCAAAGAAATCCGTAGCGTCTTTTGTATTTCATCTTTCCTGTCTTTGCGTGAAAGAAAAAAATCAATCATCGTCATCATTCTTCACTTTCAATTTTAAAAAAGCGGATCGTCTTGGCCCGGGAAATAAAAACTTTTCACCTTTCACTGCATACCAAATCACTTCACTGAATTCTAAATCCGGAGCACTGTCTTCTTTCGTAAAATCAAAACCTTCGCTTTTCTGCTGCCATTTATTTACTGCAATATTTTTTTCATTAAGATCAATATTTGACGGTAGTGATACAAACGGTGTAAGATCCGCAGTAGATGTAAAACATCGCCACATTGGTTCAGCAGCAGCATCATATTGTGTCATGGGTGGAATGCCAAGTATCAGTTCCATCGTACGGAGCATTGATGTTGTGGAGTACATCGTATGATCGATATATTTTCTTTTCACAAAACCACCGGCTACATACGCCGTGGTTCGGTGTGCATCCACATGATCTGGTCCGTTCTGCGCATCATCTTCCACAATAAAGATTGCCGTCTCTTTCCAGATCGGACTCTTGCTTAAATATTCTATCAGCATTCCTACACCCAAATCATTATCTGCCACCTGTGCAAATGGAGTCGGGCTTCCTTTTCTTAATCCTACTGTATGATCATTTCCCATCCGTATCGAATTGAATTGCGGTACAGCATTTATATTTATCAACGAATCAAAATCTTTTTTCCATACATAAAAACGGGAAGTATCTTTTACATTCAGGTTCCAGCCAATATATTCTTTACAAAAATGATTTTGTAATTCAGTAACATTTGCCCTGGTGCCATCTACAAATTCACCATACGACCGGTAACTCACTCCTGCTTTTTTACATTGATTCCAGATAAAACCTCCTTTATTATTTGCTATTTCTCTTCTTCCTTCTGCACTATAAGTCCCACCTCTGCCGCCATAATCTGTAGGCCAGTTCTTTTCCAAAAAATCATTTGCATAAGCTCCCATGGTCCAGTTATGCCCATCGGCACTTACTTCGCCATTTGCATAAAAATTATCCAGTAAAACAAATTCTTTTACCAATTTATGCTGATTAGGAGTGATGCGTTCTCCAAATAATAATAAACTCGTATCGCCATTACCACCTTGAACATCACCCAACACCTGGTCATAAGTCCTATTTTCTTTTATCACATAAAAAACATATTTAATCGGCGACTTATCTCCAACTTTCATTGGTATAGGATTGCCCGTTTCTCCATTCGCAATTGTTTCCTGTTCTTTTTTAAATGCCGTGTTTTTATAAACCGATTGTGAAAAAATGCTGAGTTGTTTTTCTGTTGGTTCGTTGATGATGCTCATCGTTCCTTTGAACAATCCACCTATATACTCAGTTTGGCTTCTGTTTTTATTATAAACTGCTTTCTGATAATCTACTTCTTCCAGCTTATTACTAGGGTCAGGGCCTTTTGCATTGGGTTTTGATGAAAATCCTTTTCCATTGGTAACATATATTTTTTTACCAATCACTTTCACATTGGTAGGATACCAGCCTGTCGGAACAAATCCTTTGCTTTTGCTAAACCCTTTATTGCTTACATCAAAAACAGCGAGGCAATTGTTATCGGCATTAGCTACATACAATATTTTTTCATCGGCACTTAATGCAAGCCCGTTTGAAGTAGAGCCGGACGGTGAATTCGGAAACAATGCAGCATTCAATGTTTCAATAACTTTATTTTCTGTTGTATTAATTACCGAAACAGAATTATCATTTGCATTGGCAACAAAAAGATATTTTCCGTTTTTGCTTAATAAAAGCTCGTTAGGATTGTCGCCAACTTTTATTTCGCTACTTGTTTTCGTATCTGTTCTGAAAATAATTACTTTATCACAACCCCAGCAACTGATATAAAGTTTCTTTTTATCTGGAGAAAGCAGACAGGTGTACGCTTCGCCGTCTAACTTTATTTTTTGCTTTGTGTTTTTTGTCGATAAATCAACTATATAAAGCGAATTATCATCTCGTGTTACTACATACATTGTTTTAGTGGCGTCATTTATTTCTATTCCGGCAGGTGCTATTTTGTTTGGCCATTTTTTCCCAAGAACAATACTGTCATTTAAAACAAGATTATTATTTATCGCTGCATATTTCAATATCATATTATCATGCCCACCCGAAGCATACAGAAATTTTCCATCAGCAGAAAATTTCAAACCATACCATGCTCTTTTTATTTCAACCGTTGACAGCAACTTATCATTTACCGCATCTATTAATTGCAGCGATTGAACACTCTGCCCGTTGTTTGTAACAGCAATAATTTTTTTTGATGGTGATACCGCCATATTCAATGGCAAATCACCAAGCTGTAAACTTTTACCAACGGGAGAAAGGCTCCAGCCATTGGGCAAGCCCACTCTTTTTGCATTTAATTCCTGAATGGTTTGGGAAAAAAGGTTGACTGTTAATAGTAAAGCGGGTATAAGTAGTATTTTTTTCATATAAAATTTGAATGCTGAAAGATACGAAGCTCTGGAAAATACTCCGAAAGTGGTATTGTTTCATGTAATTGCGGGGTTTACCTTTTCCAAATGTCATTACCCATAATTCATATCTGGAAAAAAGCACCCTTCTTCCGATTGTTGATTCCATTTATGGCTGGCATTGTTTTGCAATGGCATTTACAGATTGAAATAAAAATTCTTTGGATATTACTTTCTGTTTCACTTATCAGCATCCTGTCTTTTTTCTTTATCCCTTTTTTTGAAAAATATAAACTCTCGGCTTTCAATGGTCTTGCAGTTACTGTTCTATTTATTTCGCTTGGAGGATTACTGTCCTGGTATAAAAATATTCAGCATGATAAAAACTGGTTTGGCAAATATTATTCAGGGGCGGTTGGATTAAAAGTAACACTACTTGAAAAACCCATTGAAAAAACAAAATCATACAAAGCAAATGCATCGGTTGACTTTATTATGCAAAATGATTCAACCATAAAAACAAAAGGGACAATTATTCTCTATTTTAAAAAAGACAGCAGTACTGCAAATTTAGAATATGGTTCGCAAATTGTTTTTTCAAAACCGTTACAGGAAATTAAAAACTCTGGTAATCCCGGCGGTTTTGATTATAAACGTTATTCATTGTTTCAGGGCATTACACACCAGGTTTATTTACGGGAATCCGTCCCTTCAGAAAAAGAAAATGAATTTGAAATTTTACCGGGTAAAAATAAAACCCGGTTTACTGAATTCATTTTTGCCAGTCGTGAAAAAGTTTTAAAAATTCTTCGTAACAATATAAAAGGAGAAAAAGAATTAGGATTGGCAGAAGCACTGCTGATTGGCTATAAAGATGATTTGGATAAAACATTGGTACAATCGTATTCAAATACCGGAGTTGTGCATGTCATAGCTATTTCGGGATTGCATCTTGGATTAATTTATTGGCTATTACTCCGGGTAACTTTTATTTTAAAGAAAAAAAGAAATTTAAAATGGTTGAGGCCGTTAATCATAATCGCGGGTCTTTGGTTATTTAGCTTACTGGCCGGTGCACAACCATCCATTATTCGTTCGGCAGTTATGTTTACCTGCATTGTACTCGGCGAATCGATGACAAGAAAATCTTCTATTTATAATACACTTGCATTTTCTGCATTTCTTTTACTTTGTTATAATCCCTATTGGCTGTGGGATGTTGGCTTTCAACTTTCATACACTGCCGTATTGAGTATTGTCATTTTCATGCAGCCGATTTATAATTGGTTTTATGTAAAAAATAAAATATTAGATTTTATCTGGAAGTTGAATGCGGTAACACTGGCTGCACAAATTCTTACTTTACCTATCAGCATTTATCATTTCCACCAGTTTCCGAATTATTTTTTATTGACGAATTTTGTAGCTGTCCCTTTATCAAGTTTAATTGTGTTGGGCGAAATATTACTTTGCGCTGTTTCATTTATTCCTCCTATCGCAATATTTGTTGGCAAAATATTATCGGGGCTGATCTGGAGTATGAACAGCTATGTGGAAAGAATTGAAATGCTTCCTTTTGCCCTATGGGATTCTTTGCAAATAACAATTCCTCAGGCAATTTTTTTATTAGCCGCTGTTACTGGTTTTGGTTATTGGTTGCTTGAGAAAAATAAATCCGTTTTCAGATATGGATTAGTTGCTTTACTTATTTTCTTTGGTCTGCGATCTTTTTCTTTTATAAAAGCAAACAATCAGCAAAAAGTAATTGTTTATAATGTACCGCAGAAGCAGGCAATCGATTTTATAGAAGGCAGGAATTATTTTTTTGTAGGCGATCCGGATTTGCAGGCAGATGATTTTATCCGCAACTTTCATATCAAGCCATCAAGGGTTTTGAACCGGGTTGAAGCAGGGCTGAATTTTAAAAAATATTTTCAAGATAAAACCAAACTACAGTTTAATGATAAAAGAATATTAATTCTTGATGAAACAACTTTCTATAAACCAGCTTCAGAGAAACAAGCAATTGACTTGTTGATAATTTCAGGTAACCCCAAACTTTATTTTAAAAAACTGGCAGAAACATTTTTAATAAAGCAAGCCGTATTTGATGGTTCCGTACCCAGTTGGAAAATGAGCTACTGGAAAAAAGATTGCGACTCACTTCATATTCCTTACCATGATGTAAATGAAAAAGGAGCTTTTGTGATGAAGATGAATTGATTTAGATTTGCCGTGCTATTAAGTGAGGCTGTCTCAAAAGTTTTTTCAACACAGAGAGACGGAGAAACAGAGTCACACAGAGTATAGATTTCCAATTTTACTTTCTCTGTGAAACTCAAACACCCTGTAACTCTGTGTTTAAATTTTTCACTTTTGAAACAGCCTCACTTGTTCCGTTTGCTAACGGAATGGCATACTTATTAACCCTACTATAATGAACAAAAAAATTCAGTCTGCCCTCATCTCTGTTTTTTACAAAGATGGACTTGAGCCCATTGTAAAATTGTTATCTGAACTTGGTGTTACCATTTATTCTACCGGTGGCACTCAAACTTTTATTGAAAAATTGGGTGTAAAAGTTATTCCTGTTGAAAATCTTACTTCGTATCCTTCAATTTTGGGTGGCAGGGTAAAGACTTTGCATCCTTCGGTGTTTGGTGGCATATTGGGAAAACGGGATGATGAAACACATGTGCAGGAAATGAAGCAATTCAATATTCCTGAAATTGATTTGGTGATTGTTGACCTCTACCCTTTCGAAGAAACTGTTGCTTCAACTTCTGATGAAAAAGCGATCATTGAAAAGATAGATATTGGCGGCCCATCTATGCTGCGCGGTGCAGCAAAAAATCATAAAGATGTAACTGTTGTTGCCAGCAAAGCTGACTATACTCTATTGGAAAAAATTTTAACCGAACAAAAAGGTGAAACAACTCTTGAGCAAAGAAGACAATTTGCCATTAAAGCATTTGATGTATGTACAGCATATGATACAGCTATATCAAATTATTTTCACCAACTATCTGTGATCACACCTTTTAATAAAGAAGAAAAAATAATGCGCTACGGAGAAAATCCGCATCAGAAAGCAGCATTCTTTGGAAACCTGGATGAAATTTTTGAACAACTGAATGGAAAAGATCTTTCTTATAATAATCTTGTTGATGTAGATGCAGCTGTTCAATTAATAAGAGAATGGCCTCCCCAAACCTCCCGAATAATCGGGAGGCTTCGCAACACTCAAAGCCAGCTTATCGAAGATGCTTCAAAAAAAGAAATTTCGAAATTATCGGAGTCTTCCAGGAACCCTCCTTCAGAGGGCAGGGAGGCTGTATTTGCAATCATCAAACATACCAATGTATGCGGCGTTGCACAACGAACTTCTGTAAAAGAAAGTTGGGATGCTGCATTGGCAGGTGACCCTGAATCTGCTTTTGGTGGCGTATTGGTTTGTAATGGCACAATTGATAAAGCAACGGCTGATGCTATCAACGAAATATTTTTTGAAGTGCTGCTTGCTCCATCATTTGATGAAGATGCTTTGATTGTTTTAAAATCTAAAAAGAACAGGATATTGCTGAAGCAAAAGTCAAGAGTAGAAAGTGAAAACTCAGAAATGTTCCGTTCAATATTAAATGGTGTGCTGATACAGGAAACAGATAATGGCAACTATACTGAATGGAAAGAAACCGGTGGCCGGGAAGCAACTGCCGCTGAAAAAGAAGATTTAAGTTTTGCAAATATTATCTGCAAACACCTTAAGAGTAATGCAATTGCTTTGGTAAAAAATAAACAATTGATTGGTAAAGGCTGCGGACAAACCAGTCGTATTGATTCGTTGCGCCAGGCTGTTGAAAAAGCAAAGCAATTTAATTTTGATCTGAACGGAGCAGTTATGGCAAGTGATGCCTTTTTTCCATTTAATGATTGTGTGAAGATGGGACACGATGCGGGCATCACTTCGTTTATTCAGCCCGGCGGTTCTATTCGTGATAAAGATTCTATTGAATATTGCGTGGAGAATAAACTTGCCATGGTAATAACCGGGATGAGACATTTTAAACATTAAAGCCCCCTGTCCCCCAAAGGAGGAACATAGGTTGGGTGAGTTTGAATGGTTTTGAAAATGTACTATAAAATATTTTTTTAACTTCTTTACTCCGAAGGGGTAAAATATTAATAGCCCCGGGTTTTACCCGGTGCAGACAATAACGAAAAGTGTTTTAGAACCCCGAAGGGGTTCAATATAAAACTAATTGAACAGTGAAATTTTCATTTACGATAGTGAATAGTTGATTTGTGCTGAATAGAATTCCATAAGTACAAGAGTGCGACCTGCCTTCGCCGAAACGGCTTCGTGCAGGCAGGCGCAACGAAGCAAAATAGTAGTATAAAAGCTAAGTAAAAAAATAATGCCCTTATTCGATTTCAATAAAACATTATCTCAATCCACCGATGCTATAAAAAGTTTATCGGCACTCAATCCATTGACCATTCATAAAAAAGGAAGAAGAGCAAAAGCAATTTTTGCGTTGGCATTGGTTTGTTTTCTCTGGGGCACTACCTGGCTGGCAAGTAAAGAAGGTGTGAGATATATTCCCGATGCATTTCAGATGGCGGCTATCCGGCAATTGCTTGGTGGAAGTTTTTATGTCGCATTTTTTTTAATAAAAAAAACAGCATTGCCAAAAGGAAAAGAATGGATTCCGATATTGGTATTAAGTTTTTTAAATTTTATGATCAGCAATGGACTCAGCACTCTTGCATTGCAATATGGAATTTCTGCCGGACTTGGCTCCATCATTGGTGCTATATTTCCATTATGGTTAGTTGTAATTGGTCTTTTTATTTCTAAGGAAAAAATGCCGGTAATGGCAATCCTTGGTTTATTGCTTGGTTTCAGTGGAGTATGTATCATATTTTACGATCACTTGCATGATTTTCTTGATTCGCGGTTCAGATGGGGAATTTTATTATCAGTAATTGCAACCTGGACATGGGCTATCGCAACTTTATATACAAAGAAACAGGCATTGAATTTTAATCCCTACTTCAGTTTGGGTTTGCAAATGATTATCAGCGGAATTGTATTGTATAGTTTTTCATCTGCCGCAGGCAGGGCTGTTGCATTGCATGCGATTCCCTGGCAATCCTGGGCAGCCATTGCTTACTTAGTTATTTTCGGTTCACTCATTGCGTTTATTTGTTATTTGTACGCTTTGCAAAATTTACCAACAGAACAGGCTTCTATTTATGCCTATATAAATCCGATTGTAGCCGTAATACTTGGTTCAGTTATTTTTAATGAACGGCTCACTGTTTATCTTGCTATGGGCGGGTTAGTTACGTTGCTTGGGGTTTATCTGGTTAATAAAGCTTATAAAATAAATAATGCAGAGCAACCTGAAACAGAGGGTGTGTAGGGCCCTATCCCCTGCTTGTCCCGATTATTTCAGGAAAGGGAATACCAGTTTGTGTTTTGTTATTTTCTTGTTTGTTTTTAGGTTTACTAAAGTTCTATAGAATAATTTCGGCTAATTTTAATTTCAATTTCATTGCATGAAAAAAATACTATCTACATTTTTATTGACTGCTGCTATTATCACATCTGTTTTTTCTCAATACAAAAGTAATCTTAGTGCCAACGAATGGACGGATAGTGTTTTTAACTCATTAAATGATGATCAGAAAATTGCACAACTGATGGTGATTCGTGCACATTCCAATTTAGGTGCCGACCATATTGCAAAAGTGATAAGTGATATAAAAAAATACAATATTGGTTCTTTATGCTTTTTCCAGGGTGGTCCGGTTCGACAGGCAAATCTTACTAACTATTATCAAAGCATTACAAAAACTCCGTTGCTCATAACAATTGATGGCGAATATGGATTGGGAATGCGGTTAGATAGTGTTACAAAATTTCCGTACCAACTTACACTGGGTGCCATGAATAATGAAGCCCTGGTTTATGAAATGGGTATAGCAGTAGGTGAACAATGCAAACGATTGGGCGTACATGTAAATTTTGCACCGGTTGTAGATATAAATAATAATCCCAATAACCCGGTTATTGGTTACCGGTCTTTTGGCGAAGACAAATATAAAGTAGCAAAGTTTGGTGTGGCATATATGAAAGGAATGCAGGATGCCGGCATTATGGCTTGCGCAAAACATTTTCCGGGGCATGGAGATGTAGATGTGGATTCGCATTTGGATTTACCTGTAATAAATAAAACCCGTGAGCAGCTTGATTCGATGGAGCTGTATCCTTTCCGTGAACTATTTAATGCGGGTGTAGGCAGTGTTATGATTGCACATCTTTCCATTCCAGCTATTGACAATTCAGAACATGTGGCCACCTCCATTTCAAAAAATAATGTTACCAATCTTTTACGTAATGATTTAAAATTTGCCGGACTTACTTTCACCGATGCACTGGAGATGAAAGGTGTAGCTAAATATTTTCCGGGCGGCACAATTGCAGTGGAAGCAATCATTGCTGGTAACGATATGCTTTGCCTGCCTGAAGATGTGGGCATGGCAATAACAGAAATTAAAAAAGCAATTAACGAAAATAAAATAAGCTGGGATGCAATTAATGAGAAAGTAAAAAAAGTATTAGTTGCCAAATACCATTTAGGCTTAAATAAATCGCAAACCATAAGTTTAAACAATCTTGTTGAAGAATTAAATGCGAAAACAGATGCAATAAAAGCTAAAGTGGCAAAAGAAACCATTACCGTTCTTTCTCAAGGCGGCATGAGTGCTTCCAGAACTGATTATGCAGAAATTCCGTTGAAACAAAAAATGAAAATTGCTTATGTAGGAATCGGAACATCGGAACTCAATTCATTTGGTAAAAGATTGAAGGATGATTTAAATGCTGATGTGTTTTTGTACTCCTGGAAAGATGGTGACGATAAAACGGAAGAAATATTTGAGGCTATTGAAAAAAATAAATACGATGCAGTAGTGGTAGGTATTCATGACTTTAGTTTGCGACCTGCAAATAATTATGGCATTACACGAGCCTCATTTGCATTGTGGCGCAAACTGAATTTCATAAAAACAATTACAGTCGTTTTTGGAAATGTACTGGCAGCCAATCAATATTGCGATGCTTTTACATTAGTAGCCGCTCATCAGAATGAAACAGTTTTTCAGGAAACGGCTGCCGATTTAATTGAAGGAAAAATAGGGGCTTCGGGAAAATTACCGGTTCGTGTTTGTAAGTACCCAGCCGGATATGGAATTGATATTTCCGGGCCAGAAAAAAAAACTTCAATAATTAACAACCGCTATAATTTATCAACGGTAGATTCTATTGCAAATGATGCGATCAGTCAAAAAGTTTTTCCGGGTTGTGTGGTTCTTGCTGTAAAAGATGGAGAAATTATTTTTCATAAAGCATTTGGTAATTCTCAGTACGAAAATGGCTCCCCCGTTTCGTTAGAAAGCATTTATGATCTCGCTTCAGTTACAAAAATTTCAGCCACTACTGTTTCAATTATGAAACTGTATGAACAAGGAAAAATTAATCTTAATAAAACGCTGGGCGATTATTTGCCCTGGGTAAAAGGAACTAACAAAGAACATTTGCAAATAGATGATATTTTAATGCACCAGGCAGGTCTGGTTCCTTTTATTCCATTTTACAGAGAAACGATTGATACAACAACCGGCATTCCGAACCCAGCTATTTACTCGACAGCGGCCAATTCCTATTTCACAATTCCGGTGGCAAAAAATCTTTATCTAAG
>JANLSA010000505.1:0-13052 GCA_031362085.1 Bacteroidota bacterium
CTTGCATGCTGAAATGCCACGTATAGTATTCTTTGAGAGCTGCTCGCTCAAGTTCCGACTTGTCGGAACAGGATACTGGGTAGGCAGATTGAATCCCACAGGCAACTGGGGGAACAGATAAATGATAGTCCACGACAAAATCCGGCTTATCGGCTTGTAGCTTTTTAAAATTATTTTTATGACCAGATTATTTATTGTTATTAGTTTATTTATGGCTTTTCTTTTTTCATGTAAGGATAAAACATCTAAAAAGGGAAAGGAAGAACCTATATCAACTAAAGGCACTGCACAAACAGTTGCTTCAAACAAGGATTCGGTTTTGTTACGGTTAACAATCGATATTCTTAAAGAAATAAAAAACAAGAATTATTCTGCCTTTGCAAATTTTATCGATCCAACTTCAGGCATCCGTTTTTCTCCTTACGGATTTATTGATACTGCCAGTCATGTAGTTTTTTCGAAAGAAAAATTTGTTGAACAGATCACAAGGGCAAAACAAAATAAAATCCTTTGGGGTGAATTTGATGGCAGCGGCGACCCAATCAATATGACTTTGAATGAGTATATGCAAAAGTTTGTCTATGATGTTGACTTTGCTAAACCGGAAAAACAGAAAGTAAATGATTTTATTGGTGGAGGAAACTCTCTGAATAATCTTTTAGTTGTTTATAAAGGATGTGATTTTACAGAAAGCCATTTTTCAGGCTTGGAAAAAAAGTACGAGGGGATGGACTGGAGAAGTCTCCGGTTGGTTTTCAAGGAAACAAGCGGAAAATTTTGGTTGGTAGGAATTGTTCATGACCAGTGGACCATTTAACTTCTCACCAAAGCGAGTTTCCGAAATATCCTCCTAGTTCCATCAGCCAGGCTATACCCAGGTGTACGATTAAACCACCAAGAATTGATTTTGTATTGTAAACAACAACGCCTAAAACAATCCCACCAAAAAAAGAGCTGATACACTCACCTAATGGTTTTCCAAAGTGAATCGTGCAGTAAAAAAATGCCATCGGAAGAATTGCATCTTTGCCCACCCATTTTATAAAACCAAGAATAAGAAAACCACGGAAAAAAAGTTCGATAGTAATAAAATCGCTTCCATACGAAAGTTCAAACAATAGCTTATGCCAGAAACTCAGGCTTTTTAAATCATAAACGCCGGCTATTAATTTCATTTTAGGATATACGTTTAAAAAATCATTTTGTGTTGAAGCTGCGGCAATCAACGGAACCATAATCAACAACATCAACCAATAAGGTTTCCAATCAATGCCTTTAGTTTTCAGACCATAAAAATTTTCTTTTGAATGAAAAAATTTCCAGATAAAAAATAGAAAGGCACTGCTGATAACAACCAGCAGTGGCCAGTAAATAATATAATGCCAGTAATAATTCCAATCGGAATCATCTGTAAAATGAAATGAAAATGGCACTTCTGATTTAAAAGAAAAAATAGCAGGGGCAATGAATAAAAGCAAAATAAATTTCCAGTTTTTAAAATATCTTTTTCCGGATACTAAACAGACCAGGCAATATGGAATGCTGAATGCAACAAGGAAAACAAAATAGCGTAAGATGAAACTTTCGCTGAATGAAAGGCGGCTGGTGATATAGCCATCCAAATAAAAATGATAATTTATATAGATAAAAACACCAGTGAATAAGGCAGTAATAAGCAGAACCAGTTTGTTTACTTCGTAAATATACTGTCGGAGGTAGCCAATAATTGTTCTCATATAAAACGGAAAATAAATATTTTCTGACTTCTTTAAACTTTTTTCATCAGCCAGGTTCATAGGATGCGTAAATAAAATTTCTCGAACCCTAAAAAATTATAGCCATGAAATTTGTATCATTTAACCGGATCGCATTATTTGCATCCATTTTATTACTCGCAGCATTTTTTACCAGTTGTAAAAAAGAAAGCAGCTTATCAAATGCAGGACTTACAGAAGCAGAAGCCACAACTTTATCAGATGAAAGTGCCCAGGCAGAAGCAAGTTATGACGACGCAGACGATATTGCCTTTACAGCAGCCGATGAAGAAGGCAGTGAAGCCGGATTTGGTTTGCAAGGTCGTACTACAGAGCAGGCCCGTGTTTATTTTCCAAGATTTGAAGAACTGCGTGGCAGAATCGGTGATTGCGCAACAATAACTGTTACGCCGAACGACAGCACCTATCCTAAAAAAGTAGTAATTGATTTCGGCGACAGTTGTGTTGGCCGTGATGGTAAAGTAAGAAGTGGAAAAATGATTCTTTATTTTACAGCACCTATTCGCAGACCCGGAGCAGTTGTTACATTAATTTTTGAAAGATATCATGTAAACCGCATGCATATTGAAGGCACAAAGATTTTCAGAAACCTGAGTGAACCTCCTGTACACAAATGGAGCATTGAAGTGAATGATGGTAAAGTAACATTCCCGAACGGAAGAGGATATACTTACGAAGGAATAAAATATGTAAAGCAGATTGAAGGAATGCTTACTAGAATTGTTCTGGATGATGTATATCAGATAGAAGGCCGTTCAAAAACAGCGTTCAGAAACGGTTATACTGTTCTTATCAATACGGTTGACCCACTTATTAAAAAAGTAGCCTGTCATTGGATCAGCGATGGTACTTTGAAAATAAAAATCAATGACCGTGAATTTAAATTGGACTTTGGTTTCCCATCAAATGGCGATTGCGATAACAAAGCATTGCTAAGCTGGAATAACGGAAACGACCAAAAAGTAATATTACTTCCTTAATCAGTAACTACGAATAACTGTTCAGAAGCCTCCCGATTTATCGGGGGGCTTTTTATTATTTAAAAATCCGGTTAAAGAAAACTTTCATATCATTCCAGGAAGCCGTGTCAGCGGCAGCATTATATGCAATTGGGATATTGAATTTTTTACCCCACTCGGTTGCTTGTGGATTTGTGAATGAATGTGTCGCATCAGCATACGTTTTAAAAGTATAATTTGCCCCAACAGAATCCATTTGTTTCTTAAACTGATCCACTTCAGGCTGCTGTACAAATGAATCAGCAGCACCATGACAAACTAATATTTCAGCTTTTTGTAAATCTTTTACAGGTGGCATGCCGGCAAGACCTCCATGAAAACTAACAACACCTTTTAAATCATCACCCATTTTTGCAACACCCAAAACTACAGATCCTCCAAAACAATAACCAATACCAGCTATTCTGTTTTCATCTGTTTGAGAATACCCTTTGAGTTTTTCTAAAGCAGCATCGAAATGTTTTTTTGTCATCTGAGGATTTTGATAAAATGGCATAGCCAGGGCACCCGCTTCCTTAGGGTCATTACCCATTCTTCCATTACCATACATATCCACCGCCATTGCAATATATCCCAGCTCTGCTAATTGTCTTGCACGGCTTTTTGCATAATCATTCAATCCCCACCATTCATGTACAACCAGAACGGCTGGTCGTTTGCCTTTTACATTTTCATCATATACAATATAGCTGTTCATTGTCAGGCTATCAATTTTATAATTAATTATTTCTGCAATAAGCTTTGGTGTTTTGCTTTCAGTAGTTTGTTTACTTTCATTATTGCATGAAGGGATTAGTAAAACAGAACTCATACAGGCTAAGGAAATAACTGAATGAAATTTCATACTGCAGTTTTTAGAAGTTAGAAAAGTGTTCTAAAGTTCAGCAAATAATTTTAAAGGCAAATATTTAATTGAATATTTTTTTATACCAGGCCAATTGCAAATGAAGAATTCCGCTTCGAAATAAAAAGCGGAAAATGATCAGGACTATATTAAAAACGAATTAAAGGGTTTCTTCCATAATCACATTATGAAGTTTAGGTTCTTCTTCATATATCCACTCAGGGATAACAGGAACTTCTTTTATTCTCCACTTGCCATTGGTATCAAACATGCTGAATGTAATACGGTTTCCACGGTCATCCACGGTATCTACACTAAAATAGCTGTAGGGTTCTGTATTATGTTTGAGAAAATTAAATTCCCGTAACCGCTGATGTGCCTTTATAACCCTTGTGAACTGAATGTTTCTTACAAATTGGATATTCATTTTTTACCGGTTTTACATACAGAAGCAATTCCTGTGCTACAATCAATTTAACTGAATAAAAATTTATACACATTATAAAACTACTGTTGCCATCGGATTTAAAAGTTTAAGAAATCATTGGATGGGGATGGCTCCGAATATTAAATGCTCTGAGTATAGAAATTTTTGCTACCTTTCCGGTTAACATCGATGTTCTTTATTCTAACTTTTTTTAAATGCTTTTTATTCTTGTCTTCGTATTATGCCATTGGTATCTTTCACTTTTCACCCTTACATTCTTACAACACCGTTATGCATCGCATGCTGTATTCAGTATGAGTAAACCCTGGGAACGGTTTTTTTATATGTTTGCCTACCTGGCTCAGGGATCGGCTTATGTAAGCCCACGAAATTTTGCTATCCTGCATCGTATGCATCATGCATATACAGATACGGAAAAAGACCCGCATTCGCCTTTATATGACAAAAATGTATTTACACTGATGTGGAATACGAGAGCAATTTCAACTGCTCTTTTCAGGGGAAAGATAAAACCTGAGGAAAGGTTTTTAAAAAATCTTCCTGACTGGCCGGCATTAGATAACTGGGCACATTCCTGGATGTCGAGAGTAATGTGGATGGTGATCTATACAGTTCTGTATATTTTATTTGCACCATCAGCATGGTGGTACCTTCTTATTCCTTTTCACATATTAACTGTACCTATCGCTGCTGTTTTTATTAACTGGGTAGCGCATAAATTTGGTACCGTGAATTATGAAATGAAAAACACGTCTAAAAATTTATGGCCATTTGATTTTATTATGCTCGGCGAAGCCTATCATAACAATCATCATAAATATCCTTCATCACCCAATATGGGCAGAAAATGGTACGAAGTAGATCCGGTTTATCCCATTATTCTTTTATTGCACAAACTTCGGGTTGTTAAAATTAATAAGCAACCGCTGAATCATGATTAAACTTAGCAAATAATTATCAGCACTTTATTTTATAGTTTGAAATGAAAAACCAATCATAGAAAATGATTGGTTTTTATAATTTAAGAATGCTTGAAGATTTTACGACTCCTTTACTATTTACAATTACAATATGAAAATTTCCTTTTGGTAAATTACTTAATTCAACATTGATTTCATTATTGCCTTTCAATAATATAATTTCTTTTTTCAATGCAGAAATTCCGGTTAATGAAATAATTGTCAACTGAACTTTGTCAACGGATGAAGAAGTAATATTTATTACGGTGTTTTGAGAAACAACAGATGGAGTTATGCCATTTAAATCAAATCCCTGGGTTTGTCCATAAAAGGCAACAATTTTAGATGAATAAATGCGACCATCGATATCACCCACTTTTATCCGGTAAAAAGATTTTTCTGATTGTGGTTGATCAGTAAAATCGAATGGCTGCCGGCAACGGAGTTCATCTGCCCGAAAAGAATGGATAGTTGTGTAATTGCTGCCATCAGGTGAACGTTGTACTTCAAAACTTGCAAAAGGTAAAGAGCAACTCACTTTCCAGTTAATTTTATTTCCGTTTGCAGTTTTTTCTGTTGATATACTGCTTATTCTTACGGGCACCGAATCGGCATTTGTGAATTGTGCGGAGGTTGAATTTGCCGAAACAAAAAGTACCAGTAAAAATAAAATTCTCATAAAATGTTATTTGGGCAGATAAATATACAAAGTTTATCAGGGTTTAGTTTTCTCAATTAAACCCTTTTACGTGAAAAATTCTTTAATGCTTCTCCAATAAAAAATGTTGACGTAATACATCTTCCCCATACTCATTTCCTTTTTCTCTCCAGATAGCATGAATATGATTGCCGTTACTATTGGCAAACTCAATCAGGAATGTCGGCCCATTTAAAATGAAGTAATGCGGCTTATTTTCGATGTACGGACCTATCCATCCGAAATAAATTTTATTGATACCTGCTTTTAAAATTTTATTATATTCTGCAACGGCTTTTTCATATTCCAAATTAAAAACAAACTCACGGATGATGTATTGTAAAATTGCCTGCTGTTCTTTGGTCATTTCAGAACCTTTGATGCCCCAATAGTCAACCAGGCGGATACCGGTTTCCGCACCTGTAATTATATCTCTTGGTACATCTTTGCTCATCGTTGCTTTTTTCTGTTGTTCAGGAGAAAATAATTGTATGAGTTTAATGCCAAGGTCTTCTTCTTGCCCAAGCACCCGCCAGCCAGCATATTCTGTGTTAGGATATTCTGCCGGATCCGTGCCAATAAAAAATGGGGTTACAGAAAGTTTATTTTTTACAAAACTGAAATTGACAGAAAGATGATGCCCTTCAATTTTATAACCCCACACGGTATCGGTTGGCAAACCAAAGAATGCGAGATAATAATTTTGATGTGACCATTTCAGGTTTTGCATCATAATGTGTCGTGTGGAATCAATTTTATTATTTAAATACAAACTATCATAATACAAATTGAGCAGGTTATCCAGGTGGAAAATGCTGGTAGCTTTCAGATAACCCTGTGAGCTGAGAGAAATGGAAAGAATGTGGTGAAGCAGTTTTCTCTGATCTTCACTCATGCTGCCAATATTAATGCCGGCTCTTGCCCTTAATCCAACAGGCAGGTTATTCCATTTTATTCTTGCCGTATCATTGAAGGCAAGCAATGCAGTTTTTTTCTGCATCGGATTCAGCGTATTGACAAAAGAAAAGGCTGCTTGTTTTATTTCATCGTTGTAGGTTGACTGGCTTTGAGCATTGAAAGGGGAAAATGAAAATGTAAGGAATGCCGTAATAAGTAAAATTCGTTTTGGCATGATGGAGTTTTTCTAAAGATAGATTATTTATCTTTTTACTCTCATCAAAATTTTCTTAGTCCTATAAAGCGAATCTTCAATATTTCAAGTTTTCTTTTCTTCTGATGTTTTCAACCGCATGGGTTGAAATTTTATATAAGTAAGCGAACGCCATAACCATTCTAATGGGCCATACTGAAAACGATTAAGCCACCACCGGCTAATCAAAACCAAAATTGTAAATAGCAAAATTGAATATACCGGCACCATTGATTCAGGTATCCTTGGTAAACTAACAGCATATTTTGCAAATAGAAGATTTAATGTGATAGCCTGAAGAAAATAATTTGTAAGAGCCATCCTTCCTGTCCATGCAAAGAATTTAAAACGCTTTAACCATTTACCGGGATTATAAGATACCAGCAATAAAACTATTCCTGCATAGGTAAAACTGAGCCAGTTGTCCCTAAAGATGCCAAAACCCCTCGAGAGAAAATTAATTATAACTTCTATTGGATGCGCAACAGCAGGATACTTCATGTTTGGAGTTATCTTAAAAAGGGGTAATCCCCAAAAAGCGACTGCACAAAAAGTAATACCTATTATCATCATGCTAATAATCAGTTTACGGTGTTTACAGGGTTCTTCAAATAATTTTAAACGCATGGCGATAAACCCAATTAGTATAAGCATAAATGTGCTGGTCAAAAGATTTATAACAGCTTCTATCCGTGTTGGCTGATTATGTATGAAATGGTCTGTCCTTACTTTAATTGCGGTGATGTAGTTATCTGTTTTTTCTGCAATACAATCTCTCCTGAACTGGGCTGTTTGTAATGCTCTTATTTTATCATTTCGCTGTTTGTTTTTTTGCAAGGTCCGTTCAGTACCATAGATGGCTGTGGATGCAGTATTCTTTATAATTCTGTACAATGGGTTTAGCATTACACAGGTAAGAAAAAAAATGAAAAGCATTTTTGTTGACCAGTTTCGGATTAGTAACAACAGTAATCCACAGAGAGCATAAGAAAAAAGAATGCTATAGCCAAAACCGACATCTATAATAAATCCAAAGCAGGCAAGTGCGAGCATGCGGCGAAGAAAACGGGGTATAAAATTTTCACCCCTTTTTTTGGCCATCATCAACTGAATCGCAAAACCTGCACCGAAGAGAATAGCAAACAGGGTGTAAAAGCGGTCGTCAATTAAATATTTTACACCATCGCTCATAACCTGGCTTAGGGTACTGCGAGGTGCTCTTTCTTCGTATCCATCTAAATGTGAAATAATCATTCCAAAAAGCGCAATACCACGCAGCACATCAAGCACCTGTATTCTTTCAGCTGTTTGTATTGGGCTAGGTGATTTAATTGTAGTTTCCTGTATCATTTAAAAGTTTAATTGATTTATTTAAACATCACCTGTTTCATTTTTTTTATTTTCATCCGGGGTCTTCAACCGCATTGGTTGAAATTTTAAATAAGTAAGCGAACGCCAGAGCCATTCTGCAGGACCAATACGAAAACGTTTAAACCACCAATGGCTGATAAAAATTATAAGTGTAAAGACTATTAAGGCAATCATCAGTCTCAAAAAAGGGACAATTTTTCCGGCAAGGTCAAAACCTTGTTCTCCCAATATGAATCGGTCAGCAATAATCAGCAGCAATATGTAATTGGTGAGTCCCGCCCGGCCTACTGGTATAAAAAATGAAAATCGTTTTTTCCACACTAGTTTTTCAAGTAGCAGTGTGAGCCATGCTACAATTCCCAATGCCATCATAATCACTCCCAAATCCCAGCATAGACGATACCAGGGTTTAGTTCTGTAAAAGATTTCATTTGGGTTACCATTTATATAATTCAACGCATCGTAACCGAGTGGAATGACCACACAAGTCATTCCAATAATCAAACCCCACTTCATTGCTTTCTTTAAAAAGATGATGTTTAAGGAAATTTCAGAAAAGACTTTCCGACGACCAACATATAAACCAATTAAAAAAACTGGTAACACTCCGCTGATATTAAATCCTAAAAAAAAGTCCTTCCATGAAAAATATTTGAGCCAATTCCAGAATTTGCTGGCATTCATTGACACAAACTGTTTGTACGTTAAAGTATCCTGTCGGTTATTAGCAGTTGTTCTTTGTAGTAGTTGTTCTTTAAGTGCTTGATGTAAATCCGTTTTTATTTTTGGAACAGTTAGTTTTTTTCCACTTGTATTAAGATTAACAAATTTATTTACAATACCAGTTGAATCCTTCACAAATGTAATTTTTGTCGTTCCACCAAGTCGCAGAAATTCTGAATCAGACAAAGCAACTAAACGATGCTGCCTTAATGGTCCCTCGGCAATGAGCTCATTTCCTTTTCTTATAATAATTTCCCTGAGCTTAGGTGATATTTGATATACCCCAACATATGTGTTCAGGATGGAAGTATCAACAGTGATTTTATTATTGAGTGATGGTGTTTGCTGCCGGCGGATAACCGTATCCCTGGTCCAAATACCAACTACACAAAGGAGAGCAAGCACCGGTAAAATTTTTCGGGGCAGTTTGTAAAGTAATAACAGGAGAATACCTACCATGGCATAATCACTAAGAACTTCTCTTCCAGAAATAAAAATCCTACAAAATGCACCAATAAGGAAAAGCACAATCAGGCGGCGTAAATAAACAAAAACGAATTTGCTATTCTTTTCTTTGGCTCGCGGCATTTGTATAGCGAAGCCAAGACCAAACAAGAAACAAAATATGGCCATGAATTTATCATTCAGGAAAAACTCGATTGGCCAGTAAACAAGTTGATCAAAAAATCCTGTTCGCCCCTGCATGGGGGATACACCCGGGTTATCAACTGTTAAGTTTACAATTAGAATACCAAACAAGGCTATGCCCCGGATAATATCAATTGTCTGAATACGTTCCTGTATCGCTACGGGTTGAAGTTTTTGTTGTTGCATATTGGTTCGTTTCAATTATAAATAATCTTAAACTAATTGCAGAAGTCTATTCTTATTTTTAAAAAATGCAGAACCGGTATTAATAAGGGGGGATTAAAAAAGCAGAAACACAAATTTTTAAATCACCGAAACAGATAGTTAAAAAGGAGACGAATTCTTAGTATTTGGGAATACTTATATACTAAAAGTAAGAAAATATATGGAGTAATGATTAAATATAAGAATTAACAGATAGCCATGCTTCTCAATCACCATTTAAATGAGTTGCATGTTTTTGCTTTCAGTGATAATGCACCTCATTAAAAAAATTATAGAAGTGTCTGCTTACTGAATAATTAACTGCTATGATGTTTATGCAAATTAAATTTCCGGGCAATCACTAACCGAACATTTCCGGAAGGAAGGAAATAACTTTTTGTTGATAATGCACCATTTACCCTGATTCCATTTCCAAGCCAGTTAGCACTTACATTCCAGGTACGGCTGTTATATCCTAATGCTGCTTTAAATACTTGACTCGTATTAAGTGAAACTTTATTTTTCTTTGTAGCTCCTTCTTCTGAAGTAATATTTACATCGAGGTTTGCGACTGCAGATCCGGTAATATAAAAATGTTTATCTATTACAAAAGTATGAGCATAACCAGCACCAGGTCCAAAACTGAAGAAATGCAATTTAGTAACAGCAGCCTGCGGAATTCCATTGGAAAGCAGTTTAGGAATTAATGCACTGTCGCCGGTTATCTGACCCCGATAAGCTTCGCCACCATATAAAAAAGAACCGGCTGATTTTTTTTGCCACTCTGTTTGTAAAATGGCAGCCCGGTAAGAGAACTTTTCTTTATTCGGAATATAATAGGCTGAAAGTCCAATAACGCTGGATTGAATATCGGCTCTGTAATAATAATTGTTTGCACCAGCTCCTGCTAAGCCTTTTGGTTCCAAGTGAAATCCTTTTGGTAGTTCAACCAATAAATCAATAGTCCATTTTTTAGGATACAAATGCAACTGCAGATTGAGGCCTTTTGTTTTGCCTTTCGCTTCTTTACTTTTATTTAAAAAACTGAAACCGTTAAATATATTTAGCGAAAAACCTTTCACAGAAAAACCAACACCTAAATTTAATTTTGGGTTTGCTTTGTATTCAATTCCATTCGTATTTCCGGTTTCAGGAAAATTCAGGTGTACATATTTTTGAGATAAATAAAGACGAACATTTATTTTTTCAGGGAAAGTTTCATAATACGTACTATCGTGTTGAAATTTTTTTTGTGCCTTCACCGGAGTAGAGTGTGTAAAAAGAAAACAGAAAAAAAAGATTAAAATACAAATCGAGTGCAAACTTTTCATAAAGTATAAATTTATGTTTTAAATATTTGATTGTGGCTGTGTGAGGATATGGGAATGAAAATAAGCATTAACCCTCAATAAAAAATAATAACTTCATAAAAAATTATTATTATGAAAAAGAAATTTATTCTGCTGCTGTTTATCTTTCTGGTCTTTGCTTTCAATAAAACTTTTTCGCAGGCAACCCGTACCTGGGTATCTGGTGTGGGTGATGATGCGAATCCCTGCAGCCGTACGGCACCTTGTAAAACACTGGCCGGCGCTATCAGTAAAACAGCAACAAACGGAGAGATCAATATTCTTGACCCGGGCGGATTTGGCGCAGTCACAATAACTAAATCAATCACAATTGATGGCGGTGGCGTAATAGGTTCAATTTTGTCAAGCGCAACGAACGGATTTATTATTAATGCTCCGGATGGATTAGTTACAATCCGGAATTTCTCGGTTAATGGCACAGGCACTACATTGGGCATAAATGGCATCCGTGTACTCGCTGTTAAAAAACTGAATATAGAAAAATGTATTCTTTCTAATTTTTCTGATAAAGGAATTGATATTAATTCAACTGCAATAACGGATGTGGCGATCAGCGAAGTAACCTTTCACAATGCAAATGATGCAATTGGCATCATGATTCCTTCTGGCTCTGTAGTGATAGACAGGTGTCGGTTTCAGAACATAAATAATACAGGAATCAATTTGGCTGGGGGCCAGGTCACAGTGAGCAATTCAGTTATTTCGGGCTGTAACAATGGGATGGTTGTACAAACAGGCGCAACAATCTATTTATATGGGAATACAATAACCTTTAATAATACGGCTTTTCAAGGCACGGGAAAGATTAATTCTGCTGGAAATAATTTAGTGTCCGGAAATAAAGCACTTGGTATAGCACCTACTGTTGTTAAGTTACAGTGAAATGAAAATATTGATTTAAGAGTTTCAAGGAAATGATAACCTGTTATTGTTGATCTGGAGAGCAACAACAACAAAAATTTATATATAATTATATGACGTAGATAAGGAGAGTCGGCAAAAAAAAACACTTAGTATCCCCATTTTTTCATAATTGCTAAATCTTCTCTGGCACAATCAATCGGCATCTTGCCTTGGTAAGCCTCTTGTTCGATGATGTAATGAACATTTTTAGAATTCTTTCTTACCATGTCAATCACTTCTTTTACATTCACGATGCCGGTGCCAAGAATTGTACTTTCATATTTTTCATTACCAACAGTTGCAATTATTTCATCTTTCACATGCAGGGATTGAAAACGACCCGGATACTTTTTTACCCAGTCAATTGCTTTTGCTCCTCCGTTATAAAGATTGCCAATATCCAATTGCTGCATTACCAGTTTTCCATCTGTATTTTTAAGTATAATATCATAAAGCGTTTCGCCATTTAATTTTTCACTGAATTCAAAATCATGATTATGATAACCGAATTTCATTCCTGATTTTTGACAAAGCTCGCCACTCTTATTAAATGCGTCCATAAACTTTAAAAGTTCATCATAGTTTTTTCTTGCATCTGTACTCATTGAAGGGCTGATAACAAATTGTTGTTCCAAAATGGCAGCATCTTCTACTGTGTATTTCCAACTATCAGTAAAATCTTTTTTTGCATCATCCCAATGTTTTGGACTCATTACGGTATGCCCGCTTGGCATTTTTAGCCCAAGATCATTTAGTATTTTTTTAAATTCAGGAGCCGGGTATCCATAAAACTTTCTATCAATATAGTTGGCATGCTCCACATTCTTATAACCCATATCAGCCAATTGCTTTAGTGTTCCCAGCGGATCCCGTTTCATATCATCACGAATGGAATAGAGTTGAATACCGAGCAATCCCTTCTTTTTTGCAGCTTCAAAAAA
>JANLSA010000463.1:0-22198 GCA_031362085.1 Bacteroidota bacterium
GCCAATAAAATTTGCAGGTAAGCAACAGCAATATTCAGTGCAATATCATCCTGGGCTTTTTTTATTTGCGCCTTATCCGCTTCTAGTGTAATGCGGTCTGCTTCTATTTTATTTTTTCTCGAAAACCAGTTAAACAATGATACCGAAGATGAAAATCCAAATGAATTACTGAAAATATTTTGATCCTCTAATACTCCTGTTACCGGATTTTCACTACGCCCAAATCCATATCCGACACTTCCCTGGAAATTTGCATTCGGATATTTCGATAATGTACTTTGCTTATAAGTTAATGCCGAGAAGCGGCTTTGCAGATCTGTTTGCTTCAATGAAATATTGTTTTCCAATGCGTATTGATAGCATTTCATCAAACTCCATTTTTCAGTTGATTGAGCAGCTACAGTATGTCCAAAAAGTACAAAAAAGAGAAAAAAGATAATACGATTCATAGATGGCGCAAAATTAAGAGAAATGGGTACTGCTCTGTGTGATTTTGTTACGAATGGAAAAAATATTTTAGCTGATTTTTGCCAAAGCCTGTTCTAAATCTTTAATCAGATACTCTGGGTCCTCTAATCCTACATACATCCGAATGTAGCGATGCTCAATATTTTCGGGATTAAAATCCGAAACCTGCAGCCCGGCGCATTTTGGAATCACAAGACTTTCGTGTCCACCCCAGCTTACTGCCATTATTATATGCTGAAGGCTATTGCAGAAATTTTCTATTTCGCCTATCTTTTTAGATTTTAAAATAAATGTAAAGAGACCGCATGCGCCTGTCATTTGTTGCTTTGCTAATTTATATTGCGGAAAAGATTCATCAAAAGGAAAAATTACCGATTTAACCTTTGGATGATTTTTAATAAATGATAAAACCTCATGAGTGGTGTTGGTGATCTGTTTCAATCTTACGGGCAATGTTCTTAATCCCCGAATCATAAGCCAGGCATTGAAGGGTTGAATGCCACTTCCAATATTCATATACTCGCTGTCAAATATTTTTTTGATCATGGAATGAGTACCCGACAATACGCCACCCAACGTATCGCTATGCCCGCCGATATATTTGGTAGCAGTCTGCATAGCCATATCAATACCCAATGCAATTACATTCTGATATATGGGAGTACAATAACTATTATCAAGCAAGGTGATAATTGATTTTGATTTTGCAAATGTGGCTACTTCTTTAATGGGCTGCAAAGCAAAATCCCAACTGTTGGGTGATTCTAAATAATAAAAAGTAGTATTCGTTTTTGTTGCATTTTGCCAGTTTTCAATTTTTCTTCCATCAATATAAGTAGTGTGTACGCCAAATCTTGGAAGTATAATATCAAACATCCGCTGCACCCAGGTATAAGGTTTGGCAACTGATACGATATGGTCACCAGTTTTTACATTGGCGAGTACGGCAGCAAAAATGGCAGCAGCTCCATTATTAAAAACCAGGCAATCTTCTGCCCCATCTAATGCTGCTAATTTTTTTCTTAAAATATCCACTGTAGGATTAATGCCCCGGCTGTATAAATAGCCAGCCATCTCATCTTCAAATGCTTTGCGTAAATCAGCCACCGTATCAAAAGCAAAATTGCTGGTTTGAATGATGGGTGGTGCAACGGCATTGAAATAATTTTCTCGTTCTTCACCCAGCTCGTTAATTATATATGATAAATCCATTATGATTCTGTTTTGCTTTCTGTATTGCGTTTATGTTTAAAAAGAAAGTAGATAAGTATAAAAGCGATAAGTACAATTGTACCCGTCAATGCTGCGTAATTATTGTTTTTATAATCGAGTGCTATGCTGATACCGACAAAGGTATAGGCTGCTATAAAAATGATTGGCAATATTGGAAACAATTTCATTTTGTAAATACCGGTATCATCCAGGTGCTTTGTCTTTTTTCGAAACCAGAAAATAGTGGCGCTGCTAAGTACCATACCAAAGCAGTCAAGAAAAATAGAGAAGGCTAATATTTTTTCAAACTGCTGACTAAAAAATAAAATGATAATACACATAGCCGTAAAAACGGTTAATGAAAAAGTAAGAACTTCTGTTTTGTCATTTTTCCTTGCAAATGCCTTTGGCAAACCGCCATCATCGCCCATAGCATACATTACTCTCGGGTTACTCATTAATAACCCGTTTACATAAGCTAACACACCAAGAAATAAAAATGCCGAAAAAATAGTAGCTCCATTTTTCCCAAATATTTTATCAATCACCACATAAGCAATTTCCCGTTCGCCTTTCATTCTTTCAAAACCAACCAGATTATAATAACTGAGATTGGTAAGTAAGTAGAGAATAATAATAATCGCTATACCAATAAAAATTCCTCTTGGAATATTCTTAGCAGGTTTCTCAACTTCATTTCCAAAATTAATTGTTTGCTGATAGCCCCCATACGTAAATGAAACAGCAACAAGACTAATGCCCAGGCTTTTTATCCAATCCATGGTACCGGTTGATTGACTAATTGGTTGATTGGTTAATTGAGTTGCATACTCCTGTGGAAAAAATAATGCTGCTATTAATACAAGTATCATGGTAATTTTTATCAGCATTAAAATATTTTGTGCACGACTGCTCATTTTCAATCCCCGAAGATTGATAAAGTAAAAGATGATAATGGCAATACTGCTTAATAGAGCTTTGTGTATATCATTCCATTCGCCAGGAATTAATTTCAACAGGTAACCACTGCCTATTATAGCAACGCCACTCAAACTTGCTGCATTACTAACAAGAATCAAACAATTAATTGCAAAAGCAATACTTGGATGATACGCTTTTGCAAATACTTTATAATACCCTCCGGTAACCGGATAGCGGCTTCCAATTTCTGCATAGGTTAAGGCACCGCATAAGGTAACAATACCGCCAACGATCCATGCAGTAAAATAAACGGATGGAGTAATTGCATTCTTTGCACTGATGGCTGCTGCACGAAATATGCCCATACCAATTACTAAACCCACAACGATCATTACAAATGAAAAAAGATTGAGTTTGTTTTTTGAAGCCATATGCATTCTTATTAAAAACTAAAATACTTAATTTATGCTCAATGAATTTTTTGTTTTGGTAAATCATCAATCAACCCTTTTCTTTGCCACCGAATTGGTTCGCGGTTTAACAACCGGGATTAAAAGGGAAGTCCGGTGCAAGTCCGGTGCTATCCCCGTAGCTGTAAAACCAGTGAGTAGTCAGTTGTGAGTTTCATACTCACCTTTTACCACTCAGCATTCACCAAGTTGAATCTTCATACCACTGTTTCAAATTTGAAACGGGAAGGTGTTCAACTAAAGGTTAAGCCAGAAGACCTGCCATTTCAATCAACAACATTTTTGCTTTCGGGTGAAAGGCAGGAGATCTAACGGCTTAATCGCTTTTATATTTCTATCTTTTAAAAATTTCCTGAAAGCAGTCATAACAAAAAATCATTTTAAAAATGAAAAAAAATTTTTTTGTCGTGGCTGCATTTTTTATTTGCAGTCAGACACAAGCACAACTTCAAGACACAAGTTTTCAAAACTTAGATGAAGTAGTGATTACTGCTAACAAGTACCCAAACAAAACATCGTTAACGGGTAAAGTAATTACAGTTATTACGAAAGAACAATTAGAGCAAAGCGGTGGAAAAGATTTATCGCAGGTACTTACGGAGCAGGCTGGTGTTTATATTGGTGGTGCAAACAGTAACGCAGGAAAAGACAAAAGCATTTATCTGCGTGGTGCAAGAATTGATCATACCTTAATTACCATCGATGGTGTGCCACTTTATGACCCCAGTGGTATTGGTGGAAATTTTGATATACGAAATATTTCATTGTCAAGTATTGAACGGATCGAAATACTGAAAGGCAGCCAATCAACCTTATACGGTAGTGATGCCATTGCAGGGGTGATAAATATTATTACAAAAAAAGCCGGAAATAAAATGGCAACTGGTAATGCTTCGTTGAGTTATGGAAGCTATAATACTATTCGTGGCAATGCAGGCTTCAATGGTAGAAAAGATAAGTTTGATTACAGCGTTAATTATAATTTAACTAAAACAGACGGCATCAATGAAGCTAAAAGCAATACGGCGAATGCTGATAAAGATGGATACAAACAGCATGGTGTGATGGCAGGCTTCGGCTTTGAGGTAAATAAACAACTCCGCATACAACCTTATATACGGTTTACAAAAATCAATGGCGATTTGGATCAAGGAGCTTTTACGGATGAACTGGATTACACTTATCATCAAAAAAGTATTCAGGCGGGTATAAAAAATGAATTCCTTTTTGGTAAAACAAAATTGAATGTGTTATACAGTTTTAATACGATAAACCGTGAGTATATTGATGACAGTGTAAAAAGTAGAAATGGTTATGATACTTACAGTCGCGGTTTATACAAGGGTAAAGAACATTTTATTGATGCATTTGCTCATTTTGAATTGAATGATAAATTAAAATTGACATCAGGCATTGATTTTCGCAGTTCAGTATCGGATCAGGAATATTATTCAGTTGGATTTTTTGGACCGTATTCTACTACATACAGCAATGATAGCCTGAATCAGAATCAAACTGCTTTATATGCTACGCTAAATTTTAATAGTAAGAGTGGATTTAATATTGAAGTTGGCAATCGCATAAACTTTCATTCCGAATATGGCAGTCATGCTGTTTTTAATTTCAACCCTTCGTATTTATTAAACAGGCAAATAAAACTTTTTGCAAATCTAACTTCGGGTTATAAAACCCCATCATTGTATCAGTTGTTTTCAGAATATGGAAATAAAAGCCTGAAACCTGAGGCTGCCGTGACGTTTGAAGGAGGTATTCAATATTTTACAGCCGATAAAAAAATTTCCGGACGTGCCGTTGTTTTTAAACGTGATGTAAAAGATTTGATTTTCTTTTATTACAACCCAAACACTTTTCAATCACAGTATATCAACCAAGATAAACAAAAAGATAATGGTGTGGAATTGGAAGCATCCTATACCCTGGCAAAGAACACGACAATAAAAGCATTTTATACGTATGTAACTGGCGAGATAAATACAAAACAGGGTTCAGGCAAAGACACAACTTATTTCAATCTGCTTCGCAGGCCAAAAAATAGTTTTGGTGTAAATATCAGCAGCCGTATCAATGAACATTTTTTTATAAGTAGTAATCTTTCGGTATTTGGAAAAAGAAATGATGCCTATTTTGATTCACAAACTTTTACAACACAACGGGTATTGCTTGACAATTATTCGCTTTGGGATATTTATGCTGAATACGGTTTTTATAAAAACAAACTTAAATTGTTTGCTGATTTTAGAAATATATCAGATAGTAAATACACAGAAATAAGTGGATTTAATACAACGGGCTTTACTATAAATGGTGGTATAAGATTTAATTTTTAATTTTTCCCCTAAGACACAAAGAATGCAAAGATGCCATACTCAAATCAGAAGTATTTGTTTGTGTACTTTGTGTCTTGGTGAGAAACGATTTTTAGTTTTTTAATTATGCTACACGAAAAAAAAAATTGTCCACGTTGTAATGCGGGGTTTGAATGTAACCCCGGCAATATCACGCAATGCCCATGCTATGAATTTAAGATGAGCAATGAGTTGAAAATTTATCTAGAGCAACGATATAATGACTGTCTTTGCGGTAATTGTCTTGAATACCTTTCCACTGAGTTGAATTTGTTTAAAGAGAAATATATTTTCAGATAGTTACATTTGCAGAAATTAATGGTTATGCAATTTAATTTACAGGAGTTTCTTACGCTTACATTTACTTTGTTTGCCGTAATAGATATAGTAGGTTCGGTGCCTATGCTTATTTCGCTAAAAGAAAAAATGGGCGGCATTCATGCGTGGAAAGTAACATTGATATCTGGGGCGTTGATGGTTTTATTTTTCTTTCTTGGCAAGCCATTTCTGAATATACTAGGTGTAGATATTAAATCATTCGCTGTAGCAGGCTCCATTGTAATTTTTATTCTTGGGCTTGAAATGGTTTTAGGAATTGAATTTTTTAAAGCTGAAAAAGGAGTAACAACAGGAACTTTAGTGCCAATTGCATTTCCATTAATTGCAGGCAGTGGTACACTTACAACCATCATGTCATTAAAAGCAACATTTGAAAGAGCGGATAAGAATGAATATATGATACTGGTTGCCATAGTCGTCAATCTCATTATTATTTATTTAGTGCTGCGTTCCTTAAATCTAATTGAAAAAGCATTGGGCAAATCAGGCCTAATGGCAGTGCGAAAATTTTTTGGCGTAATATTGCTGGCTATTGCGGTGAAAGTGTTTGCAACAAACGCATCAGGATTGTTTAAGTGATACGACTTACCTCCGACGTTACAGTCGGAGTCTGATAGTAATCGTCAGACCCAACCCTCTCCTTACGGAGAGTGAGAAACTGGCCTCGTAGTACACTGGATAGTATAAGGGCCTCCGAAGCCCCAGATGCAGGTTCGATTCCCGCCGAGGCTACAAAAAATAAGTGTTTTCTCTTTTAATGAAGAAACCATTTTTATCTTAACTCATACACAAGATTACACAAGTGGTTCTATCGAAAAAACATCCAGTTTGGATGTTCTGAAATTTCTTACTCTTTTTAAAACAGCGTTGCCATTACTGGACCCGCCATCATTCGTATTTCCTTCAATGGTTTCAAAAATATCGTTTCCAATACTTATTATTATGCCAGTATGTATCCAGTCATTGGGTGTTTTTTGCAAAAGAAAAATATCGCCGGGTTTTACTAAGGATGGATTATTGCGAACAGCAGTATAACGATTCAGCAACCCTTTTTGCAAACCGGTAGTACCTACCGTATCACAACTATAAGTAAGCGGCATTAATGTTTTAAAATTCTTTCCTTGCAGCGATGCAGCCTGATCAATGATTGCCTGAACAAAACCCATACACCAGAACCAGGATGTGCCTTCGTGATTATCCATATAGGCACGAACCCACGGGCCACAGTTCGATTGATTTTCTATTACCAATTCAAACGGATGATTTTTTAAATGATTGTTAGCCGTATTTATTATTAATTGTCTTAATCCGCTTCCGGCAATATTTCCTTCAAAAGCATTTTTCATTGGTTCGCATAAGACATCAAAGCAAGCCTGGTTTACAATTCCACTTTGCGGCAAACCTTTTACTTTTTGAAAATTCAATACTGCTTTTTCAGTTGCAGGACCAAAATCACCATCAATACCTGTGGCAGTACCTGCATTTACATTCCACATAGAAAATAAAGTAAGCCAGGATTGAATTTTCAGAATGTCTTTTTTGTTGTTTGTTGTGCCATTCATTTTTTGTGTGGCGGCGATAGTGAGTTCTTTGAGGTAAGTTTTTTTTTGCATGATGGGAGGGGTTTAATTAGTATTTATTTAATATTATCTTCATATAAAAAACGTTCTGTTGCGATTTTGAATATCTGGTTTTTTTCGAAATAAATGATTTTATTATCGTCATCGTAGTAACCATAAAATTCCTTTTTATTAATTAATTCAACATGATCCGCTTCTATAAGTTGAACACCGGTCTCTAATCCGTTAAAGAACAATTTGAAAAATTTATTATTCTTCTTGAAATAAACACCTAAGTAAATCAATCTTGGCTCAGTATATGTCTTACCAGTTTCCAATTTGCTACCTCGCATAACACATCCATAGGTAATACCAGTTATTACATCATCAAGCTTGCCCGGATTTTTATAATTAGGTGTTTGCCCGGAATCCGGACTTTCACCCCCTGCCTTCTTATCTCCATCACCCGATTTTCCTTTATCGCCTTTGGATTCTTTTGCTTCTTTAGCTTTCTGATGATCGTCAATAAGTTTTTGTTCTTTCTTTGAATATGTTTTAATACTCTTAAGAAACTCTTCCAATGATGCGGGAATAGTTGCTTTAGGGTCTTGCGTCACATTTTTTAACTCTTCTGCACTTACATTTTTCAATTTCTCCTTTAACTCTGCAAGTCTTTCGGGAGTTAATAATACCCAGGGGCCAGCACCTCGCTTTAATGATAATTCAAGCATTGCCTTAAATTTTTCTTCCCCTATCTCTTCAATTAATTCAATAATCTTTTGCCGGTTTTCATCAAAAGGCTCGCTGCCTCCTCCACCTTCTTCCTCCGGACAACTGCCATCATAACCTGCTTTAATAGCTGACAAATCACTAACTGATGGTTCAGGGAATGTACTCTGCCATCCTGCAGGAAGCATACCGTTTGCCGTTTTGATAATAAATGCTGCGGCAGTAACCGGAATATTCTTTACAGCATTAATCTGCATAAGACTTTCTGCAACCCGTGAACCTACTTTTCTGATAAACCAACAAGAGTCAACCACCCTTGCAGCTATTTCTTCAAGAATACCGGATGCTATTGCCCAAAGACATCCTATAGCTGGTGGTGATAAGCAGGCTATTACCCTGGCGCCCCATCGAACAAGATTGATAATAGTCATTAATGAACTTGCCTTTTCTTCAATTTCTTTGAAAGTTTTGAAATGCTCAAGGTAAGGTTCAAATAATGACTCAACTTTTTCAACAGCAATTTTTTCAAAATCAGATTGAATCCGTTTTATTTCTTCAATATATTTATCAACATCATCCGGTATTATTGAATCAATGAATTGTTGAAGTTTTGCTTTGGCCCCCTGTATAATTGAGTTCAGTATCAGATCAATTGTTTTCTCAACCATATACTTGCCCACCATTTTAAAAATCTTAATAAGTAATTTTATAACAGCCCCTACAATTCCACTTTTTGAAATTGCCGCCCTGCCTTTTTTAATTAATGCCTGAACTTTTGTTTTAATTTTTTGAATAACATTATAGGCTTTTACAAATACCTTCCCGAAAACCTGCCGAAGCTTGCCAACGAGATAGGCCATCGGGTGTGACCAAAACTTGATTTGCTTTACAAGTTTGATATTCCCCTTTTCAGAATCAGAGACAGACCCACCATCGTTAACTCCACTAAATTTTGAAGAAAGTTCTTTTTGGGTTTCCCTACCTGAAACTAATCCTTCAGCATTCTCAATTTCATTTTCAGGTGTAGCCTTATATTTCCCTGTAAAATCTTTCCATTTAGGTTCCCAGTCCTTAGCATAATCAAATTTGTCTTTCTTATCTGGAGGAGATGGAGTAATTCCTCTTTTCCGGATGGTATTATTTTCTTTTGATACCTTATCAGCAGCCCCTCCTTCAACATTTGAATTCTTTTCATGCCCTATTCTTTTAGGCTGAAGTCGTGTGTCGATTAAAGGATTAATAATTGAGTTAATATTCACCTGCAAGGCAGCGACTCCGGATGGCAAAGAAGCAACTGTAACTGGTGTATCAGGTACCCAGAAATAATTCCAGATTCCTTCCTGATCTTTTCGGTAAGCCAGGTACATTTTTCCGGTTATTTTCTTTTTAAGAAAATATTTTTTTCGTTTACCCTCTTTAAGAATGATCCGCTGCGAAGGTGCAGTTGCAGAACCTGCTTTATAGTCATCAGGAATTTTAAGACTTGTAGCTCCTTTCAACTTATCAGCAGAAAGTTTCCAGGTACCCCCTTCAGGATTAATTTTCTTTTTCTCCTTAGTGTCAGCTGCCATTTCGCTTATTTCATTGCCCACTTTTTCATATCCCTTAACATAATTACCAACCTGCTCTTCGTACTTAGGATCTAATTCTTCAGCCCCGTAAGGTTTCAAATCACCAACTAAAATCTTCGAAGGAGCATTAGCTATATTTATACTGCCATCATAATTCGGTGCAGAATTTTTCTTGTGGTTATATTTTTTACCCCCATAACGAAGTTTTCCCTGTGGCTCTAAGTAACCCGGCTGAAAATGATTCTGAAATTCAAGCCCAACAGTAGTTGATGCTTTATAAAAGTCTGCACTTCCACGGTTACCATAAGCAACACTTTTGCTGTCAGCATTTGGCACTGGTGCTTCAGTAAAAAGATCCGGATTTGCATTCCCCATTGCCTCTAATACTTCATTGTGAATTTTAGTTCCGGTCTTTTCTTTTCCGCTAGGCTCCACTCCAACCCAATAGGCTCTTTGAATAAAAGGTTTTGTTTGAATGGATGATCCGCCCTGTTGTACCACATGAGTGAGCTCATGTGCCAGTAATTGTTTACCGCTTTCTGATTGCGGTTGGTACTTTCCGTTATTAAAATAAATATCGCTGCCGGTGGTGAAAGCCTGTGCATTCAATTCTTTGTTCATTTGAACAGACTGGCTACCGGTATGAATTTTTACATTGCTGAAATCCCTTCCAAACCGGTTTTCCATAAATGATTGTGTTCCGCCGTCCATTGATGAACCGCTGCCTTTCGAGTTTTGGATTGAACTGGCCAATGAATCACTTGCTACGGATTCACCATTTGATTTTTTTTGTATGAAAGGTGTGAAAGAGCCTGAAAGTAGTTTACGGTGTACCTTATCTTTTTCTTCTTTTTCGCAGGCCGCATACTTTAACTGAATAAAAGAGGAATTAGTTTGAAATTTTGCTTGTGCCAGCGTTTTATCCTCCTCTACTTTTCTTTGTACTTTTTCTTCTTCACAGGCTGCACATTTTTTGTGTATAAAACTTTTCTCCGGCATTCGCATTACCTTATCAGCAACAGAATCAGCTTCTTTTTCATAAGGGTCATCAGGAGCACCGACGGTTAGTTTGGGTTGAATTGTAAGCAAAGGTTTTTTTTCTTTCCTATTATCAGAAATTAAATTCGCTTCAACTTCGTTTGATTTTACTGGTTCTTTTGCAGGGGCTGGTATGGTTAATGCTTCTGGCAATGTTTTTTTATTTAATTATTTTTTATAAATTAAAGCAACGTTTATTAAATACGCTTAACTGCTTTTGTTATAAAATCTGCCCACTGTTTTGCGACGATCGGATCTTCTGTAGCATGTTTCATTGCTTTTGCAAACATTGCTTGCCCCGAGTATTCCTGATAAATTCTGTAAGCATTTCGTATAATTTCATAAACCTGAGCATTTGTACTTAATGCCATAAATGACGGACAAATAATAAATGCATGAGGTGCCTTATTGATGACGATGGGTTCTGTACATCTTGGATCCGATGCATTTTCCATTTGTATTTTAGTGGCTATAAGAGAATTTTTAATAATACTTAATCCGTTATCCAAAAAATCGGTAGTAACGGTTTGTCCAAATTCTTGTGCAGCCGTTTTCATAATTAAATCCTGAGCAACGGGTATCGTTTTGTCATCGGCTCTTGGATCCAATACAGTGGCGGGAATAAAACCCCCTATTACTTCAATCAATCTTTGCACTTTATTAGCGGCAGAAAATTTTATTCCGTAAACTGGATAATCCATAGCTTTTCGTTTGGTAATACAATCTGCTTCTGCTGCTGCATCTGTTGGGTTGACTACTTTACAGACATCTTCCGGCATTACCAAATCTCCTTTGCCCATAAATGAATTATTGATGTTGGGGTCTTCTGTACGGTTAAATTCTTCACTAAACCAATGAATACGATCAGCGACATACATTTTTTTATTTTCCGAATGACTTTCTATATAATTATACCTATCTGGAAGGTTAAGCATATGATGAAGTTCATGTGCTAATGTTTCAACCCCTCTTACCCAATTTCCCGAAGTAGGCCACCTGGTTGGATCCACTTCTGTTTCAAAAACATCGCTACCTGTTCTTTCCGTGAAAATAAGATTGACAATATATCCACGAATTGAAGCTGCTTTTTCTATTCCATCTTCCATTTGCTTTACCTGATCCGTAAAAGTTTTGTCTCCTTTCAATTTTACCTGTGCCATTACATAAATATTTGTGATATCCGTACTGTCAACGTAATAATATTTACCATGCTTTTCATTTTTTATTTTTCTACCCGTTGTCTTAATATCGGGTTTTGCATTTTCCTCAAGGTCTTTATCTGCCTTTCCCGTATCTGTATCAAGCCGGGTTTTTTCACTTGCCGATTCATCTGCAAGTATTTTTTTAAACTCGTCTCCAATTGCAGCGGGAGGATCTTCTTCAGTGGAAAATAATAATTTCAATTTTTTTATATAATAAAGACATTCATCTCTGTCTTTTGCTTTTCTAATTAGATCATCTGCTTTTGTTTTTACTTCTCTTGGAGTATAAATTGCTTTAGGATGTGTTGGAGCTCTCAGATAATGAGGCAATGCTTTTATTTCTGTTGCTATTCCATCATACTCAACCTGATCTGCAGGACTACATGCCCGTTGAATAGTGTTGATATTTTTATTTTGGTGTATGGTATGTGTAAGTTCGTGTGCCAAAAGATATTTTCCACTATCAGAACCAGGCTGGTACTGCCCTTCATTAAAATAAATATCATTGCCCGTTGTGAATGCCTTTGCGTTTAACTCACGGTTCATTTGAATGGCTTCGCCATCGGTATGAATTTTTACGGAATTAAAATCATTTCCAAAACGACTGCTCATAAATGATTGCGTATTGCTGTCCATATTACTACCCGTACCCTGCGATGAAGAGATTTTATTGCTTAAAGAATTACTAACCTCCGCACTACTATTGCTTTTAGTTTGTATAAAAGGTGTAATATTTTCTGAGAGTGGTTTGCGCTGTACCTGCTTTTTTTCTTCTTCTTCGCAATGGGCACATTTACGCTGTACAAAATTTTGCTCAGGCATCGTCATCACCTTATCGGCTATTGCATCGGCTTGCTTTTCATATTTATCATTTGGTTCGCCTACAGAAAGTTTTGCCTGTATTAGTTTTTTAGGTGATGAAACAGGATAGGCAGCACCTCGATGCTGCCTGCCTGTTTCTGTTACTGTTTCAGAAAAATAATTTTTCATGTACAAAAATTAATTGACCGGTCTTACAAAATTTCTTTGCAGGATTACTTTCGGGTTATCTCTTTTAAAGTCCTGAATTTTTACATCCGCCACTTTAATACCTGAATCAATTTGAACATTTTTCACTTCTAATTTTACAGCCTCTTGTTGCAAATAGTTCAGTTGTTTTACTTTTACAGAATCGTTGGGAGTTTTTTCAACCGCCATCAGTTGCGTTTTTAATTCTTCAGAAACCCGAATACTTGTTCCAATATCAATGATTGCTCTATCATTTTTTTCCTTATAGGGTAGTGCTGCTATGCTTGCTTTAGAGTCTTCCGGTTTGCCGATTAGAAATTCAGCAATGGCAATATTTTTTCTTACCTCAGAATTTTCCACCCCCCTGTCTTTCAGTTTATCTACAATCATTTCTACTTCTTTGGCTTTTTCGGGAGTTGGGTTATTAGCCAATTCCTGTGACTTGGTGTCCAGTTCTACACCAAGTTTATCAATTTTTATTTTTTGCAATGAGGGCCATACCAACATTAAAATGGATAGCCCGAAAAAGATCAGTAATTGTTTCAATCCTCTTTTCTGAATTACAAATACTATCAGAAGTACAAGGAGTACAATAAAAAATAAACTGCCAAACAGTAATACAATTACTTCGTACAGTTTTAATCCGTCGGTAATGCGATCGATGAAGCTCATATGAGTTGTTTTAAATTGTTTTACCTTCTTTAATATATTCTTTCCGTATTCCTTCCCACAAATCGTTTTTATAAATAATATTTTCGCCTCTATCGAGTGCCATCAGCGATGCATATTGCACTACATTAATAATAGAACCGCCAGCGAGTTCAAATTTTTCCGCTACCCATTCAAGATTTACATCGTTGGCCAATTCTGTTTTATTACTAAAGGAAGTTTTCCATAATTGTAACCGCTCACTCATACGAGGCACTGGAAAATGAACAATAGATTGAAGCCGGCGACCAAATGCTTCATCTACATTGCCACGCATATTGGATGAAAGAATTACCAGCCCATTATAATCTTCGAGGCGCTGCAACAAATAAGCAATTTCCTGATTAGCATATTTATCATGTGCATCTGAAATACTGGTACGTTTTCCAAACAAGGCATCAGCTTCATCAAAAAATAAAATCCAGTTTTTATATTCGGCTTTTGCAAATACTTTCTCCAGATTTTTTTCTGTTTCGCCAATATATTTTGAAACAACCATTGAAAGATCTACACGATATACTTCAAGGTTAGCCAATTTGCCAAGCAAACCTGCGGTTAATGTTTTACCGGTTCCCGGCGGACCGTAAAACAATGCCTTATAACCCGGCTTTAACCGCTTGTTCATCCCCCATCCATTATGTAAGTGATGACCATGCTTTAACCAGATTTTTATTTCATTAAGTTGCTGATTCGTATAGGTATCCAAAACCAAATCATCCCAACACATATTGGTAACAACTTTTTTGGCAGGAAAATCCATACTGAAAAGAGGGCTGCGAACTTTTCCTGCCGTAAATAAATCAACATACTCATCATTTAGCAATAGCTGTCCGCACAAAAAAGGCTCGTGACCCGTTACTGATGCTAGACTTATTATAGTATGTTGTTTAAAAACATGATCGGCATCAAATATTTTATGACAACTAAAACGTAAAGACAAATTATTTCCTGCTAATAGAAACAATGCTGTTTCACCCGAGGGTAAAAAACCGGAAAATGAATTTGCTTTTACCTCTCCTAGTTCTGCAGTTAAGTTTATTTCATTCGCTGTGTTTTTAAAAATACTTCCAAGCAACTGCGGTGCAATATGTGGTAAGAGGGTTAAGATGAGTACTAATCTTTCATGTCTGCCAAGCTGATAAAAACGGATGAACTCTGCATAAACAGAACTATCTTCTGAAAGATCCGGTGCAGGCAATTCATTGATATCTGTAATATCACAAGGTTGATTAGTGTATAATTGAATTCTTGCATTAGCCAGTTTGGTAAACCAATCTATTTCGTTTAACAATGATTGTGCATTATTAAAAGATAATTTGCTATCCGTTATCTTTTTAGCATTTACCATTCTACATATATTAAATAATTAAGCCAGGGTAATTTAACAATGCCAAGCCCCCATGGCAAACGATCCAATAAAATATCGGTAGCATTTCGTTCGACCTGCAATAAATAATTTTCTTTATTAAAACTTAGTTTGGCGTTTCTCGAGAAAAAACTTTCCCGTACTGCTTCGGCACTTGCCCCTTTTAGTGCCTCCCAATAATTAATTATAGTTTCTAATAATCGATTACATTCTTCTTGATCTTTATTTGAAAGCTCGATACTTACGGGTATATTATCTTCCGGTTGCAAGCCGCATAAAATTTTATTGAAAGCAAGATGATGCTCCTCAAGCTCTTCTTTACCATGGTGCAGAAAATTTAAAACTGCGATGGCCTTGTAAACAGAATTCTGTGATTTAAAACCCGCATCATCATTTAATAAATTTAATTCTTTGAAAAGTTCTCTTAAAAACGGGTGAAGCAGAATTAGTCCGGCATTCTCAATATAAATTCCTTCTTCTTCTTTAAACAAATCACTCACTTTAGCTTTGCTATTTTCTTTATTTGGCAACAATGAATCAGCTTCTTTTTTAATCATTGTACGATCATCTTCAACATGAATTTCGTTTATTGATTTGTTTAATTCTCCCTGAGAAGTTTCCTTCTTACTTTCTTCTGTCTTTTCATTGGAAATTTCCTCAATTGTTTTTTTTATTAACGGGGAAAGTGTATTAATTTTTTCTATCTCTTTTTCAGAAAGAATGCTACCAAGAGGTTTTGCTTCTAACTTCTTAAGCGTTAAAAGAAATTCTTTTACCTCAAATAAATTTTTACCCAAAAGGTGATCGAACAAATACTGAATGAACACCTGGTGATATTCCTTTTTACTTAGTTGAAAATAATTAGTCAATGATTCTGTACTATTATATCCCGATAAAAGAATACAATTTTGCCTTATACTGTTATCGCTTTCTAATGAAATTAAAGATTGAATCAGCAATTCTGCCGATAAATAATTGAACTGTTGCAGAACACGGGTTTTAATAACTTCTGACTTGTTATCGGAAACTGAATTCAACTTCCCTACTATTTTAATTAATAAACTTTCCAATGCAGGGTTTGAAAAAGTTGCAATTATCTCAGATGGCCTTTTATTTTTTTGTGAATACCACCAGGGATAAATCCCTTTTTCAAAAAAGTAAATTAATGCCGACTTATCATCTGCAACTTTTACAGAATTGTTACTGCCCCTGCTTTCAGTTGCTTCTTTTTTTTCAAATGACTGATCAAATTGATTTTTATCTTTTAATACCCTGTTCAATTCATCTTTCATCAGCAATGGTAATTTTTCATTCAACTCAGATTGAGAACATTTGCCAAGATTTAGAAAAAGCTTATCAATATATAAATCACCCGATATTTTTCCAAATATGGATTCATATACCGGGAGCAATTGGTACTGCAGTTTGTCATTTACCATCTTCCTCAGTTCCAAAACCTGATGCTGATCTGATGTTTTGATCTTCAGCTTTTGTTTCCGTATAATAATATCTCCGCTCATTCAGCTTACTGAAATTTAATGTTTAAAAAAAAATCAACCCCTACCTGATAGGCCCACCCGGTCTTCCTGGTGAAACGGGTGACACCCTTCCAAAATCTGTTATGCGTGTATCCACTCTATTTAATTTAACATCCTGATCATTTACTTTTACTTGAATATCGGCTATTCTTGTATTAAGCGAGCCAAGCGTTGTAACATGATTGTTCACTTTTCCATCCAATGCAGCAATTAAATTATTTACATTATTTACCTTTGAATCATTGCTGTTTATTTTTGAATCTACAGCTGCAACTCTACCATTTAAATCAGCGAATTTTGAATCGGTAGTACCCAGCCTGCCTTCTATTCCATTTATAGAATCTTTCACTTCATTTAATTTTGTGTTATTTGAAATAATTGTGGCTTCTACTCCACTTACTTTTGTTGTCACTTCTCCAAGCTTTGTTATATTCCCGGAAAGCTGATTGTTGAATTCACCGAACTTCCCTTCATGAGTTACTAATTTTGTTTTTACTGAATCTATTTCTGTACCTATTGTAGTGAATTTACCTTCATGTTTATCTAACTTAGAAATTAAATCACTGAACTTTGCATCAAAATCAATTCCCGTTACTGGAGAGCCTGGTGTTATGGTACCAGTAGGAAGTGTTCTTATTCCGGCTATTTTAAAATCAACACCAGTTAATTTTGTGTCGAGTCCTTCAAACTTATTTCCAAATCCATTCAGTTTTAAATCGAAACCGCCAATTCTGTTATCAAACAGATCAATTTTTGTATTTACCAATGTCATTCTTTTATCCAATGCCTTCATATACGGCGGTTCTATTTCAATAATTTTTGGATTAAACTTTGGTGGAATTTTTACAGTAGGTGGTAATGGAGTTGGTTTCGGTGGATTGGGCACAATGTCCTTATCAACATTTGCATACGGTAACATAAAGTCTGCAACTACTCTATCATCCTGAGATGTATAAACCAAAACAAAAGTACCACCACGTAACACTCCACCAGCATGCTCAAGCCCTGGATTTAATTTTAAAAAATTGCTGAGTATCAGCGCCTCTTTCTTTTTCTTTATTTTTTGATCGGTCAGATCTGCAAACAGATCAGCCTTCCTTAGTATATCGGTATTAATAACAAAATCATGTGGGATGGCTGTATTAGAGAAAGCAAAATCTTTTGTGTGCCTTTTTATTTCTGTAGTTGCAGAAATAACCCGACCAACATCTGTTTTAAATTTTTCAACAGTTGCCGCTGTACTTTGTGTAACGGGCTTGTATTCCAAAACAGCTTTTTTTGCAATGTTAAAAGTTACAACAGAGTCTTCAATATTACTTTTACGTTTTTTATATAGCGTTACATCATCCGCCACAATTGTTGTTCTTATTTTCTCATCAAGGCTTTCATTGATGCCGTTATGTACCATTTCAACCTGTTCAAGATGATCTGCAAATGCTTGACGAACAAAATGCTCATACAAATGAAGCTCCGGAAAATACCAATCACGTACCGGTACTTTCTCCACATCATCTTCTATTTGAACTGTTATAAGATTTATCGGAAGATTATTTTCATCAATTATATTATTCAATACCCGTTCCACATCCTGATATTTAAAACCCAAATGCCCTTCAATCCGGTAAAATGAATAAGGCAATAAATTTTGCTGAAGCGGATCTTTTGTTAAACCATATTTTGCAGAAAAAAAATATTTAATTGAATTTTCCTTCCGTCTGATATTATCTTCAAAATTCCAATACGCATTTACCGGTAAGGAAGGGATAAAGTTGTAATAAAATGGAATCGTTCTTTCTCCGAGATTTCGGTCTTCAAAATGAGAAGGCAGAATACGTATGCTGTTTACATTTTGCAAGTCCGTCGCTTCGGGTACTTTAAAATTCCGAATCATTGCATCTATTCTTTTGAAACAAAAAATGGTTCGCTCCGTCATTTCCTCTTTATTATTCAGCACGGGTGATTCATAAAAAGAGTGCCTGTATTCAGTATCAATATTTACAGGATGAAACCTGCGAATAATTTCTCCGATATCAAAACGAATCGTTCTTCTAAGACTTACTAAAAGATGTGAAGGTATAATTGTCCCGGCTACGGTTGGTTGCAAAATGGGTCTTTTCACAGATGCCGTTTTTACCAAGCCCATCATGATATGCTTTGGAAATAATTCAACGGGAGGACAACAAATTGAATTATCATTAAATAAAGATTCTCTTAATTCGTTATACGCATAACAAAGATCTCTTGAATAGTCATACAAATATTCGATATATACCGGATTAATATTATCAAATTGTTTTTTCAGTAATTCTTTCCATACAGCAACCGGATCGTTACTGCCCAGATCGTCTTCAACAATTGGCTTACAAACTTCATACGCTTTTTCCAGCGATTTGATCAGCGACTCTTTTACATTCAATGCTGAAGTGAAAATGCCTTTAAGGTCATCATGCTTTTTTATACTTTTTTTAAGCATTGCCCGGGGCATATCAATATCGTCCAATGCAAAATAATTCTTGTTTTGCGCTGGTATGCTTTGTAATATTTCTGCTAACTGATCTTTATGAGCCAGTAATACTTTTAAATCTTTCACGCATTCAATTCCTCTATTATCACAATCTTCGCCGGTACATAAATCGGTATCACTGCTATAATCTTCCTGATATAAAATTCCAATAAAATCTTTTAAGGGTGCCCCCGCTTCGGTTGCAAACTGATCCATGTTTTTGCCTGCTGTACGTATATCTTCACTTTTAATCAACTGAAACAGCGGAATCTGAACATTGCTATCGTTATGGAAATAGTTGTACTTTGAATTGCTGTCTTCAAATTTTACAAATTGATCAAACGTTTGATCAGATGTGAAATGCAACAGATCCCCATCTGTCGTAATGGCGTTGCCTGATGAAACCATAATTTTATTTTGATCCGTCACGCCGATCTCCAATCCGCAAATAATACCAACGCCAATTCCCCTGGTACGGGTAAGCCGGCTTTGAATATCGAGATAACGAAAAAGATCATTTAACTGGTCAGCCGTCAATACCTGATTATTTTCAAACTCAGTATAACGGATATTTTCTCTTGCTTCATTTAATAGTGCGTTGCTCATATATTATGATTTTTTTGTTCCTAAAGAATTTTTATTTAAGATAAATAACTGTTTTTCTTCTTTATCGCTGCATGTTTGCAAATGTGATTCAGGGTAAATACTTTTTATTTGAGAAAGAATTTCAATCAGGCGTTTAAGTATTTTGCTATCGGCATCTTCTTTTGCATTCGCTTTCACCAGCAGCCAATCCTTATATGCTTCTTCCAGTTCATGTAATTGTTCATTACCAGCCCAGCAAACTTTTAGTAGCAAATGGGCCGGCATCTCCTCCCGCAATACCCGTTCGGTATAATTTCTAAAATCCATATCCAAAAAACGATTCGAATAAGCAGGCATTACTATACTTACACGAAAGGAGTAGGGGTCTGTATCATTGCATTCTGCACAATTCGGGTCAGTGCATATTGGCATAAATTCTTTTTTGTTTTTATCCAATAGCAAATGATTCTCTATTAAAAACATTCCTTCCTCACACCTGTTTTCCAGTAATTCGGTCAATCTCTTCTTATCCGCTTCAGCCGCAGTCTTTGTTCCCTTTTGACCAGTTGCAATTAATGCATTTAATTTATCCCGTAATTCAATTAAAAATTTTCCATCCGTTGCGTCTTTCACTATTTTCACTCCCTCTCCTTTTATAAATAATGTAAGCGCCACACTTAATTCGTACCCTGCTTGTTCTTTGTCAGTAAATTTTTCATTCCCATTCAAAATTACTTTTTCATTTTTTTTATCAGTTACCTCAAATGAATATTGTTTAGTTCCATCTGCCAATACTTCTTCTTTAAAATTGCTATACATATTTACCAAAGACCGGCGGTTTATATTTTGAAAACCCAGTAACCGTTGCACTCTTTTTTCAAAGCCACTTATGTTTTCAGCTTCGTCCCAAAGTTTATTTGCGAGTGAATAATTATAAGCCAGGGCCCGGTTGCTGCTATACTCAGGATATTTTTCTAAAAATTTTGTTTTTACTTCCAGAATTTTTTTATCGGTAACCTGGTCTGGAAAAAGGTTGAAATAAATATTTACATATTCAAAAAATGATTCGGAAAAACGGCTAAGTAAATGATCAATAAAAATATTTCTACGTTTATAAAACTGAGGGCTCTTTTTAACTTCTGCTGCATTCTGTACTGAAGCTCCGGAATTGTTCCAGGAAGCAACTTCATCCAATGTGCCATCTGCTTTCAATACTTTGTTATTATTGCTAATAAGAAAAGTCGGGTCTTTAAAATCCCTTACCAACTGTGTAAAATAGGTTTGTGTTTCTTCTTTAACAGAAAATAAATTTTTAACTGACGACAATTGTGAAAGATAGTTTGCAAGCACCTGATCAAATAACAATAAATAACCCTGTAATTGCTTTGCTTGTTTTTGCCGTTCAACTAAAGCATCGGGCGGTAACCCCCAATGGCTGATACCATAAGTCTTTGGAAAATGATGCTGAATTGAATGGTATTTTTCGGGGCTGCGAAAGTTGCCTGTATCAAATTGAAGATCTTCTGAGCTACTGTTTTCATTTTGTTTCAAATATTCATTCATAAGTATATCATAGTGCGTTTTAATAGCCTTCCTGTTCAGTCTTACAGGAGTTCCATTTTTATACACTACAATATTTGATTCAAGAATATCCACTACGGGTTGAAAGCCCTCTTTTACAGGTATCACCCATTTATTTTCTAATTCGGTTGTTTGACTAATATCGTTAAATAATATTTCGGGGATAATTATAAATTCTTTTTGCCCGAGCATTAACTGCATCAAATCACTCAAATGAATTTCTTTTTTTAATTCGGATGCGGTAAGTTCTTTTTCCTTAATAAACCCTTTTGTTATAAACGGGCCTTCAAATATTTTATCTGTGGAATAATTTTCGTCTTTATCATTCAGCATTTGCTGCAATGAATAAAATTTGACTAAGGGAGTAAGATGTAACTGAATATTAAAAAATGCTTTGGCAAGTGTTTGTGTTGCATCTGCATCGGGCTTCATGTCTATTTCGCAGCATAGCCGGAATGATTGCTGATCAGCTATTCTTATTTCATCAAAATCTTCGCATAGATTTCTATACTTTAGTAACCGTATTTTAATTTCATCAATTATGATTTGTTGTTGTTCACTTGTTTTTATGTCGATATCAAACTCAAGCAGAATATCATAATAGCCTTTTATATTAATGGGGACAGCAGTAGAACCTGCTGGCACATCTGTCACTAATTTTTTATTGGTCAGGTCAGCGACTAATTGTTTTGTTTTTTTACGAAGCCAAACATTTTTCACACCGACAATATCAATAATCAGTTTTCTATAATCATTAATTGTTAGGGCTTTGTTTGGTAAAATATTTTTGGCAGTAAAAAATTCATTAATAATGTCTGCCGCATTATCATTTTCTTTACGCATCAGATCGGGAATAGAAAATTGACTCCGGTAACTGAGATCGGTGATTGCATAGCACAATATTTCCAGTGAAGTGATTCCCGGATCATGAATATTATAATCTGTCCAGATAGCTGATGCTGTTTTTTCAATATGCTCAATGCCCCGGCTTCGTAAAGCTTCATAATCGAATGCAGTATCCGCCGGTTTACTCG
>JANLSA010000473.1:0-3731 GCA_031362085.1 Bacteroidota bacterium
CAGATGATTTACCCGATCTGGAAGCCATGAAATTTTGCGGAGTAAGTGCTTGTCCAGCAGATGCTGTAACCGAAATAAAAGATATAGCACATTATATTTCATCAATCAATGGCGGCTTTGGATGTGTGCGGGATATAATAGAAAAAGTTTTGAAAGTGCAAAGCAAATGGAATTATGGGGTTGATGTTGTTTCAAAATAAACTTTTCAGGAATTGGTAATTTGGAATTAGATGGGAACCTTCAATTTTATTAGTTCATTCCCAATTCCAAATTACGAATTCCAAATTCCGTTCTCTCTAAGTATCTTTCCAAAAAATAAACCAACTGCATGAGATTGATAGCTGCCTTTATTAAAACAACCCGGCCGCTCAATCTTTTTTTTATTGCACTCACTCAATTTTTATTTCACCAATACATTATTCATTCTGTACTTAATAAATCGGGTCAATTGCCAGTAATAAACGGGCTGAATTATTATTTACTCACCGCAGCTTCCATTTGTATTGCAGCGGCCGGTTATATCATCAACGATTATTTTGATGTAAATATTGATCAGATAAATAAACCAAGTGGCAATGCCATCGATTCAATCATTTCCCGGCGTTGGGCTATTGCCTGGCATTTTGCACTAAGTACAATAGGTGTTTTACTGAGTGCATATATATGGTGGCGTACCCGATTATGGTTTATACCACTTGTAAATACAATTTGTGTCATGTTGCTATTTGGATATTCGGTTTCTTTAAAACGAAAATTATTATCGGGCAATATTTTAATATCCTTATTAACCGCCTGGGTCATTTTAATTTTAATGCTGGCAGAAGTATGGCCCGGCTCGGGACATTCGCAGGAAATAAAAGTGAGAATCATCCGATTTGGATTTTTATATGCAGGCTTTGCATTTATTATATCATTGATACGTGAAGCAGTAAAAGATATGGAAGATATGCAGGGCGATGCAAAGCATGGATGTAAAACCATGCCGATTGTATGGGGAGTGAATGCTACAAAAGTTTATGTGGCAGTATGGCTCACCGTTATTATTGCTGCTATCACCATTCTACAGTTTTATGTACTGCAGTATAAATGGTGGTTGCCGATTGCATATAGTGTTGTATTGATCATACTGCCGTTGGTTTATTTTTTATACCGGCTGCGCAAATCAAAAAATGAAAAAGATTTTCATATCCTCAGCAGCCTGGCAAAATTTATCATGCTCACTGGAATTTTATCCATGTTCTTTTTCAAATTCTATCTTTAAGACATGCAAAAAATTATTTTAGCATCACAGTCACCCCGAAGAAAACAATTATTGGAATGGGCTGAAATTCCATTTGAATCGATAGTAAGCGAAACAGATGAACGCTACCCACCCGGATTAGAAGCCGGAGAAATTGCAATTTATATTGCAAGAAATAAAGCATTAGCTATACAGGAAAAAGTAAAAGTTGGTGATGTAATCCTGGCAGCTGATACAATTGTTGTGCTCGGCGAAGCCATTCTTGGCAAACCCGTACATCGGGAAGAAGCGATAAGTATGTTGCTTGCTTTGCAGGGAGAAAAACATCTTGTGATAACAGGTGTTGTTTTATTAAAAGGAGAAAAGGAAATTTCGTTTGCCGATACCACTGAAGTTGAATTTCATCATCTTTCAGAAAAAGAGATTGAATTCTATGTGGATAAATATAAGCCGTATGACAAAGCAGGTTCTTATGCTATACAGGAATGGATTGGTGTAGTAGGAATAAAATCTATTAAAGGTGATTTTTATAATGTAATGGGGCTGCCCGTGAGTCGTGTTGTTATGGCTTTAAAGAATTTTTAATTTTAAAGCTTACTATTTTTTCTGATTCAAATATTTATTTCGTTTTACTTTATCAAAATTGTGAGATAACTTTAAACCTTAAATCATAAACTTTAAACAATCGTGACTGAGCGTCTCCTCCAATTCATTTGGCAGTTTCAATACTTTAATAAAGGAGAATTAACAACTTCAGACGGCGAAAAAATACAAATTATTTTCCCCGGTCATTACAATACGAATCAGGGTCCCGACTTTACTGACGCTAAAATAAAAATAGCAAATACAATATGGGCTGGCAGTGTTGAACTGCATCTGGAAGCGAATGACTGGAATAAACACAGTCATGAAGGGGATAAAAATTATAAAAATGTAATTCTTCATGTAGTTGTGAATGGAAATTCGATTCCGGTGAATACGATTCCGGTACTTGAGTTAAAAAACCGGATATCATCACTCCTGTTGCTACGCTATGAAGAATTGATGAACGCAGAATCATTTATTCCCTGCCAGGAAAGTATTGGCACTGTAAAATATTTAGTATGGCAAAGCTGGAAAGAACGGTTACTCGCCGAAAGAATGTTACGTAAAACAAAAACAGTTGAAAGTTTTCAGCAACAAAATAAAGATCATTGGGAAGAAAGTTTTTGGTGGTTGATTGCACGCAATTTTGGAATTAAAGTAAATGCAGATGCCTTTGAAGCAATTGCAAAATCTATTTCAATAAATATTCTTGCTAAACATAAAAATCAAATTCACCAGGTAGAAGCCCTGTTGTTTGGCCAGGCTGGCTTATTAGAGCAACGGGCTGTTCAAAAATTTTCGCACAATGCAGAAGAATATCCGACTCTATTGCAAAAGGAATATAGTTTTCTTAAAAAAAAATACAAACTGAAACCCGTACATATACCCGTTCATTTTTTAAGAATGCGGCCGATGAATTTTCCAACTATTCGCCTGGCTCAGCTTGCTGTTCTGATTACTGAATCTTCACATTTGTTTTCTAAAATAAAAGAAGCAAAGTCCATTGAGGATGTAAAAAAATCGTTTACGATAACAGCAAATGATTATTGGCATTATCATTACAAATTTGACGAACCAACTGAATATAAAAAGAAAAAGTTAGGCAATGTAATGATTGAAAATATCATCATCAATACCGTATGCCCTGTTTTATTTGCCTATGGCAATTATCATAAAGATGAAAGCTATAAACAAAAAGCATTGAAGTGGCTGGAAGAAGTTGCTGCTGAATCGAATTCCATTACCCGGGGATTTGTAAATCTCGGCATTGAAAATAATAATGCATTTGACAGCCAGGCTTTGCTGGAACTCAAGAATGAATATTGCAACAAGAAAAGATGTTTAGAATGCAGTGTGGGGAATTTTTTATTGAAAAATTAATTTTTGAAATCAAAAATCTATTTCCTTTTTCCGATAACTGATTTTGACAGCGCTGCGCTAACTTCGCTGCAATGGCATACCGTAATCAACAGCATTTTATAGAAACACTAGATAAGGCAGGGGAATTACTTCGAATAAAATCGTATGTAAACCCGAAACTTGAAATTGCAGAGATAACCGATCGTATAAGTAAGCAACCTGGCGGTGGAAAAGCATTATTGTTTGAAAATACGGGTTATCATTTTTCGGTATTGATGAATGCTTACGGCAGCGAAAAAAGAATGTGCCTTGCACTTGGCGTCAATCACCTGGATGATGTGGCAAAGGAAATTGAAGGTTTATTTAAACTGCTTTCTTCACCAAAAGAAAATATAATCGATAAATTAAAACTACTTCCAAAACTTGGGCAGTTTGCAAGCTGGATGCCTAAAGTAAAAAAGGGGAGAGGCGAATGCCAGGAAGTGGTTATGGAATACCCGGATATAACTAAACTACCTGTGATTACCTGCTGGCCAAAAGATGGCGG
>JANLSA010000524.1:0-6048 GCA_031362085.1 Bacteroidota bacterium
GTGCCGCTCCTTTTGAAACTCTTCCCCGTTCAGCACTATTTATTGTTGGCGGAAGTTTTGTTATTGCATCAGTAAGATCCTGCTCCATGAAAGAATAAATTTCCGCAGCGCTTACCCGTACACTGGATATGAGAATATCTGATTGTGATTCCAGTACATGATCTATTTTAGGTACACCACCAAATGTTCTTACCAGGTTCCAGTAGAAATAAGCTCTTAATAATTTTGCTTCACCCATATATCTGTCTTTATCTGCCGGAGCCAGATTCATATCCGGCAATAACTTTAACGCATAGGTTGCCCTGCCAATACCTTCAAAATTTCCTATCCATACTTCATCAAATGATATACTTGTTGCGTCAAAGGTCCAGTTGTCAAGCAAGTTTTTATCCGTACCATAATCACCCGGGTCACTTCCTTTATCTGCATCATCTGAAGTAATACTTGAAATTCCTATCCAGGAGAATGTATGAACATTCCAGTCATATAGTTTTGAATAGACTGCTGCAATAAGACGCTGGGCACCATCCTGCGGATTATTTATCAGATCATTTATAGTAACCGTTCTTGGTTTTTCATTTAAAAAAGATCTTTTACAGGAAGGATAACAGGTAACACTTATTATCAGAACGAAAAGCAATTTTTTATTTAACTGGCGCATAAACTCTTTATTAATTTATTTAAACTGCACATTTACACCTACCATATAACTTGCTGAAACCGGGTAAATATTTAATTCAATTCCTGAAGCAGTGGGAGAACCCGGTAACTCCGGCGTAAACCCGGTATACTTTGTATAAATAAACGGGTTCTGTGCATTCACATACACTCTTAGATTTTGAAATGCTGAGTGTTCACTTTTTAAATTAAAAGTGTAACCAGCTGTTACATTATTTATCCTGATAAATGATCCGGATTCTACAAAATAATCGGAGACCGTAGCGGTACCATTAAATGCTCTTGGATAATCATTAATACCAGAGCCGGGTTGCCACCTGTTTATAGCCACATCATACTCCAAATTATAATTGCCTCCGTAACGAACACCTTTCTTAGCATTATATACTTTGTTACCAGCATTGCCGAAAATGTCTAAACCAAAATCATATTGTTTCCAGTTTACTGTTGCATTTATACCATAATATATTTTTGGCTGATAAGAACCTGCATAGTATTTATCATATTCATCTATTTTTCCATCGGGCTTGCCGTCAGGACCACTTAAATCAACTAATCTGAAATCACCGGCCTCAGTATTTATTAAATGAGGGGCAGCAGCCACTTCTGCATTTGTTTGAAAAATTCCATTTGTTTTATACACCCAAAAAGAACCGATCGGCTGACCGACTGCTGTAATGGTTGCTGTTTTTCCATTGGCAAGACTGCCATCAAAAATGGCCTGACCGATACCAATACTCTTCACTCTGTTTTTATTATACGTGATATTCCCTTTTATTGAGTAGCGTGTATTTTTATTGATGCTGTTATTCCACCCAAGCGAAAGTTCTATTCCCTGGTTCAATACATCAGCAGCGTTTGTTACTAACTCACTGCCAAAACCAATACTTGGAAGTGGAATTCTATACAATGCTTTTGTAGCAGTTTTATGATAATAATCTATTTCACCTGTCAATTTTTTATCTAAAGCAGAAAACTCGATACCGATGTCAAATTCTTTTACCACCTCCCATTGCAAATTAGGATCAACGATAGTTGTTACAGTAGCACCATTAATCCTGTTGGTTCCAAAATAAGCATAAGCAAACTCAGAAGGTTTTAAATCAAATGCACCAGACGGCACCACATCATTACCTACCAATCCATAGCTTGTTCTCAGTTTTAGAAAATCAAACGTTTTTTGATTCTCCATAAACTTTTCTTTGGAAATAATCCATCCGAATCCAACGGATGGAAAATTTCCCCAGCGTTGTGATGCAGGAAAATTGCTGTTACCATCTCTTCTGAAAGTTGCATTCAATAAATACTTATCCATAAAAGCATAGTTGGCCCGTATGAAATAAGATTCTCTTTTATAATAATTACCAATAGCTGTGCGAATATTCTGTTGTCCGCCGGCTGTGTCTTTAAAATTTAAAACCCATTTCGTTTTATCATCAGCTATACTGCCATTTGCAATAGATGCATTATTACTCCAGCCATTTCTTCTTTCCGATGTATGACCTGCTGTGAGTTTCAGGTTATGTGCTTCTCTAAATTTTTTTTCATACGTAAAAAAATTATCCCATGTCCAGTGATAAATACTGTCCTTACTGAAGTTCAAATCGCTTTTTTCATTTTTTTGCCCGGTCATACCACCATTGGGCAGGTAAGTAAAATAAACAGGCGAATAGTTCCATCCATTATTCTGTTCCGCATCTATTCCGTATGACGATCGGAATGAAAGCCCTTTTATTATTTGATACTCGCCCCATAGTGTACCGGTAACCCTGTTTCCGTAACTACGGCTATTGGTAGTTTCTAATGTTGCTATCGGATTTCCAACATCACTCTTATCTGTATTACTATAAGTGCCATCAGCATTTTTAGGATTAAAAATAGGTGCAGCTATATATGCAGTCGTAAAAAGCCCGTAGGGTTTATTTTCTGATTTATAATGAGAGAAAGAAAGATTATTACCCATTTTAAATTTGCTATTAAACGTAAAGTCATGATTTAACCTTACGGTAAAACGCTGGTAATTGTTTTCAAGAAGAATTCCGTTTTCGTTAAGATAACCACCGGAAATAAAATACCGGTACTTGTTTTTGCCGCCGCTGACTGATAAATTATGATTTTGAAAAATGGCAGGTCTTGTAATAGCGTCGTACCAGTTGGTAGACCCGGTAATATCTGAAGCAAGAATAACAGGAGCCGCAGCCGCTTCGTTTGAATACACTGCAAATAAATTGGGTTCAGCCATTGCCACTTTATGATTCAAAATCCGTACACCGGCAAAGGCATTATAGTTTATAGTGAATTTTGTTTTGCTTCCGGCTTTAGTCGTGATGAGTATTACGCCATTCGCAGCTCTTGCTCCATAGATAGCTGTTGAAGAAGCATCTTTTAACACATCAACAGAAACAATATCTGCAGAATTAATATTACGTATATCGTCAGTAATAATTCCATCTACCACATACAATGGATTTACGCCACCTAGTATGGAACCCGTACCTCTTATTCTTACATTGGGTGCACTACCGGGTGCGCCACTGTTTATAATTTGTACACCTGCAGCTTTTCCCTGTATAGCCTGCGTAGCAGTTAATGCCGGCAGGTTTGCTATTTCACTTCCTTTAATACTAACAGATGACCCGGTTAAATCTCTTTTTCGTTGTGTACCATAACCTACAACTACCACCTGGTCCAAAACTTTATTACTTAGTTTAAGTGTTATGCTTAGCATTGTTTTGCCAGCAACACCTGATTCTGTATTCTCATATCCAACAACAGAAAAAACAAGTATGGCATTTTCGTCTGGTACCGATATACTGAAATTACCATTGAGATCTGTTGTGGTTCCTGTTTTAGAATTTTTCAATAATACCGATACCCCGCCAAGTGGTTCGCCTGATTCCGATAAAACTCTACCGGTTATGAGTTGCTGATTGGTATTAATGATGGTATTATTTGCTAAACTCTGTAATGAAAACAGTGTAAGTAGAATGAATGTCAGATTCACCAGTATGAGTGAGTTTGATATTTTTCCCTTTTGACAAAAGAATAATTTATAGGCAGCACTTTTCATATCAGCTTTGATTTACAAAAGAGTTGAAAAAATAAAAAATAGAGGAGTGTTTGTCTGCGGGTGGGTTACTACATCCTGGATTTCCTGCAACAAGCTAACCTTTATTTATATCAATGACATTTTTATATTCACGTGTTGCCAATCTTACATTAAAAAGATAACCATCTTTGATATGAATCCTTTTTCTGCCAGCAATTGCAGCAGAAAAACTTAACTGACTTAATTATTAAGTTAAAGGTGAAGGAGTTCGTTGATTGAAACGTTACACAATTATTGAATTATATTGCATTATTCATTGGTTAATGAATAAGGATATGCTGTATGGAAAAAGCTGTGTGAAATAAGTACCTTGTCCTACCGTATTTTTTACGTACGAGAAACAGAAATAAATTATCATGATAGAACAAACCGAACTTGTTATTCGTACATGGAAATATCATCCGCCGGTTAACTCCAAAGAAGAAGAAAGAAAAAAAATATCCGGCACCATTACCCTGGAGGTAATGAGGAAAAGAGCAGGAACAAAAAAAGGAATTGCCTGCCGGTTTACCACTGAATTTGTTATTGAAAATGAAATGATACTGGAATATACGACCGAAGACAGTTATGTAATAGACCTGCAGGATATAATAGATAAAAACGAACTGCATACCATGCTCAGAAATTCTTATTCCAAATGCAAAGAGAAATTTGATTTTAAAAAATTGGATACTATTCTTTGGAATGAATCATTTCCACCGTTTGATGAAAAAAAATATGATCTTGACCCGGCGCTTGTCCTGTTGCAATAGTATTTATGTTGTGCGGCGGGCTTAATAATTCAAAAACAATTTTTCAGCTGTCTTTTTATCATGCCCATACACATCTTCCCTGAAATTGATCTTCCCTTTCTCATCAGCCCATGCAGTAAAATAAGTGATGATTACCGGAAAAGGTTGCTTCACCTTTACAAATTTTTCCTTTTTACTATTCATGGCCTCATTTATTTTTTCGGGTGTCCATTCACTATCACCACGCAGCACATAATTCGCCATTTTTTCTGCATCTTCCAGTCTTATGCAACCATGACTGAGAGCCCTGTTCTTTAAACTGAATAAGTTCTTTGCATTTGTATCATGCAGGTATATATCATAACTGTTGGGAAAAAGAAATTTTACTTTTCCAAGTGAGTTATCCGATCCCGGCAGTTGTCTTATAGCAGGAGGGTTAGATTGTTTTCCCACTATTTCCATATTATGTTTTTTTAAATAACCGGGATCTCTTTCCATAGCAGGCAGTATTTCTTTTTTTACAATGCTCACCGGCAAATTCCAGTAAGGACTAAACACCACCTGGTTGAGATCGCCAGAGAACATCATGGTATGCGTGCCCTCATCACCTGCAACAATCTTCATATCAAAAGCCTTATTGGTTCCTTCATATACTTTCAAAAGAAATTCAGGAATATTAACCTGTATATAGTTATCGGGCAACTCGGCGGGCAACCAAAGCATCCTGTTCATATTTATGATTATTTGGCCGATATGATTGGTAAGGGGCATATTCAATTCCTTTATCACTACAGCAGTGATCAAACCGTCGGTTTTCCATCCGCGGCTTTCCTGGAAATCTTTCACTGCCATTTCCAATGTATCATTGAATCTGGCAGTCGTATCGGCACCCGGCAGGTAACCGATCAATTGAAGACGCTTTTTAATAACAGCCACTGAAGGAGAAGACAAACCTTTTCTAAGCTTTCCTTTAATCTTTATTGTGTCCCATGTGCCTTGCCTGGCAAGTGATAAATAAGAAACCAATTGTTTTTTCAATGCATTATATGAATTTCTCAAAGCAACTGCAGCGACTGCATCGGGTTGATACTTTAATATGGAATCTGCCAAATCAAGCGGGTTTGTTTTTTTTGCAGGCAGCAATTGTTTGATCGGTATTTGCGAAAGCTTTTGTTTGTTATTTACATCGCGGTAGTAGGCGAGAAATTTTTGCGTAATCGAAATTTCAGAATTGATATAGGACGAATCGCCGGTACTGATCGAATCAGCTTCTGTTGCATTCAGCAGCGTATCCATTTGTATGTTCAGCGATTTGTTTTTTGCTGTATCCTTTTGTCCTTTAATACGGCTATACGTATAAGCATTCCAGAAATTTTTTACTTCCGCAGTAAGGCCATCACCTGAAAACCACGCATATTCAAAATTGCGGGAGTTATAAAAATTCCTGATGGCAGCAGCTTCAATGTCCGGCAAGTTTTTTTTTATGATATAGGTTTCCACTGCATTACTGTCTAAAAACAAATTATTGTA
>JANLSA010000520.1:0-1782 GCA_031362085.1 Bacteroidota bacterium
CACCGATGATGATTTTTACACGATTGTCGAAATTTTGACTAAAGTAATCTAATATACTGCCCCTTCCTGAATTAGAAGTTATATCAGAAAACCTTAATAACTCAAATACGTCAGCAATTGGGTTAAAAAATATCAGCATCAGTGAATTGAATAAAATCAACTCATAAATCGCATTCAGTACATCCTTATATAATGCCAACCACATTAGTATTAAAAATTACTTCCCATAAGTCTAAATCATTATAAATTAAATCATCAATAACAATTCTTTCTATCTTAAATGAGGCGTATTCGTATTCAAATTCAATAAACCCAATAAAATTTTCAATAACTAAATTCTCAATACAGGCTTTAACGTTATTCATGCCATATTCAATTACATCATAGGTGTTTTGTAAAAAGTTGTCTTTTTCATTTTTCCCATGCTCAAATCTTGAATAAGCAAAACCAAAAAGTTTAAAAGGAAAGCTTATGCAAACTGTAATACCCACATCATAACCTTCTTCATTTGAGTAAGTCAGCAATGCCTTAAAAGAATTCCTTTGTCCACTTAAAGTTATATCTCTAACTTTTCCTTTGGTATTAAGCCGTAGTTTTACTAAAAGTCTATTCCAATTCTCCAAATACCTGCTCTTTTCAGATAAACCAAAAACAAGATTGGGCTTATCTTCGAATGAATTCATCTGGTTATATTTTTCTATTTCTTCATTCACATGAAAAGTGCGACCTACTTCGGTTATATATTGAAGCAATTTTTGATTCATTTTGCGCAAAATCTTGAATAAATGGCAATCGAGATTGTACTTACAGACTGTTTTAAACTCACATTTGAACCGGGCATAAAACATTTTAATAGCGCAGCTGTTCTTTCAATAAATTGGCGTCGAACAAACACATTACCAGGTAGTGCCGAAGTTCCCCTTGACTCAAACGAAACTGACACTGCAGCTACATTTGAACACCAACTAGCGATTTGCTGTGCGGCATATTTATCAAATATCCAGACCTTCTTTCCATATTCAATATTACTTGAGATATGTTTTCCAACCAAATCTGGGAAAATTTGTTTTAAATTATCTAAAGGAGTATTTCCTTTCCCTGTAGCATCGTCTTTAGGAACGGCGTTCATTGACTTATCTGTAATCCCATTGGTCAAAGAGTAACTAGCTCCAAATTGATTTATAGTGTTTCCATTTTCAAATCTTAATCCAGTGACATGTGCTTCAAAGAAAGAATTTTCATTCCCATTTTTAAAATCAAAGGATGAAGGACAAAGTCTATCACCTGGAGATGGAGAATTATTTTCATTTTTGGTTTCATCAGCCTCATCCCACGCTGCCTGCACCTTGGCTTGAACTTCCTCCTGATTATTTTTTTTAGTAGCTCTTTCATGTGCATCGCCACCAAATTTTTGCATAGTTTCTGCCGTTCCTTTTTGTTGGGCATCTTCCTGCTGCTTCCTATCATTCCAATCCTTTAAGCTTTCCTCCGCACTCATCCCATCAGGGTCAATAAACCTTATCGGGTTATCATACGCATAGGCATAGGGGTTCCATCTTCTCGATGTTTCCGCCAACGGATCTATATGGTTCCACCTTCCAATCTGTGCATCATACATTCTTGCACCAAAATCTAACCAGTCTAACCCTGTTCCATCCGTAAACTCCTTTCGTTGTTCCTCTTTACCGGTTATCTTGTATTTATTTTCTGCGCCGCCAAAAGCTAATGCTTTGCTGCTGATACCGGCCTGCACCAAGCCAAACGGATAATAATGATTTTCTT
>JANLSA010000555.1:0-2227 GCA_031362085.1 Bacteroidota bacterium
ATTACTTCAGGTTTTACAATTGGTTTGGGTATTGGTTTTACCACCGGCTTTTTAGCTGGCTTAGTTTGATGCTTTACGATAATGGTATCATATTTTGCACCTTTTTTTACAGTTGTTTGGCCCTGCACTGAAATATGCAAACACATAACAATGATTAATGACAGCGTCGGAAAAAATAAATTCTTTTTCATTAGCATTTTTTTTTAAACAATTCAAATAATCCGAATGCAGGTTCTTGACAAATTAAAAGTAGATGAATGACAATCCCGGCCTCTCACCTGAAACAGTGATTCTGATAGTAACAAGCGAAATCACTGGAAAGAGCCTGCCCCGACCATTCGGGGGTGGTATATATTTTTAACCGTCATTAATCATCTGGCAATTTCTCTACTGTTGTTGTTATAAAAGAAGGTTTACTCATATCGACAAGTTGTATTTTTACAGCCTTCTCTTTTTTTGCTTCAAATTTTATCTTATGAGGATATGCACGAAGCATACCAGCAGCCACCATCCTTGCGGCTACATTGGTACCGCCGTACCGTTCACCTTTACCGACTGGTGGGCAGTCGTACTCCAACAAAGGAATTATCACAGGGGCCTCTATAAACTCAATCTCTATCCAGGAATTGCCTTCAGGCGATGCCGGTGGAATTACTTTTTTAATTTTAACCCCAATAATGTGTATATATCCCGATCCTGGTTCTAATTGGCGAAATTTGCATCTGCCTGTAAAATCCATTTTATCAGAAATATTCTTATTTACTTTCTCAATTATTTCTGCTTTACCAGATTCAAGTGAAACCACAAAACTTCCCGAGTCTAAATAGGTAATAGTTTGATCTCCTACCATATTTTCAAAGCTGGCTACCATTTTTACTTCATAAGCATTATCATAAATTAGGATATTGGTGCTCAGCTCACTTTCCCATGGAAAATCTCCACCAATAATCCATTTCATTGTTACTGATATGGTCACTGGGTTAACATCGGGTATGTTATTGGGGGCTGTGTAAGTGTTATATCGTACATCAACCTCCGATTCCGCTCTAAGTCCTTTTTTCAGAGTTCCAACCTTCGCATTTCCAAATCTAACCCCGTCTACATACCATATTACGTATTCGGGCTTTTTCACCATAGTTTTAAGTTCTGATAAGCCCCTGCTCTTCATTTCCTTCTTGTCAGCGAATACACCCCAAATTCCGAGAGTTACAGATTTTTTTACTTTAAGTCTATATTCCCCCGTGAGAGTTCTCAATTTTAGTTGATCAAACGTTGCCCAAATACTAAAATGATCAATATTGCCGCTAATGGTTTTTGCTATAGTATCGAGAGTGAATTCATCAAGTCCATACCATTGCCCGCTATCATCCTGCATGGCAATCCCCATCAATAGCTGGGCACTATCTTTCGATTCTTCGGGGTCGGAATGAAAAACAATTTGTACCGGTTTTTGAAATTGTATGCCCGATGGCTCTAAACGATAAGACCGTCCATTGCCATTTTGAAAAGTATTTGTCATGGTTTGAATACTGATAGTCGTCTTTTTTGAAAGTGCACCGGCAGGGATAATTAATTCTACAGTTCCATCTTCCGAAACAAGACTACCACCATCTTTATTCATCATCTTCTCTACTATTTTGCCAATAGGTTTTCCTGCTTCGGTTATAACAAAGTGTTCAGTAGTGTCTTCAACAGGGACATTCTGCCCAGACGCAATTATTGAAATCAGTAAAAGACTAAATACAATTAATTTTTTCATAACATTATTTGTCCCGATTGTTACCGGAAGTGTTTATTGCCTTGTCATCGGGTCTTCATTAAAACTCATTCGCAATGTTGCCGGGCTTTTATTATTTATATCATACCCTGCACCCAGGAAAGCAAGTTTTATTTTTCTTCCATCAGAATAATTAAATAAGATGGTATAATCTTTTACTTCATAGCTGCCGGAGCCGGGAGCAACCGCCGGGTTTAAGCAACTATTATCATCATGATACAATTGTTTTAATGCGCCATTGTCAGTAAAATTTCCATTCGATGAAAAACTGATAGAAGGAGTTCTTCCATTCACTGCACTCATATTATACGTACCATTAAAGGTTGCTCCATCTACAGAAGGCAATTGATAAAAAGGCCAGTCTCTTTGATTTTTTGTAAAAATGATTTGATTGCCTTCTTTTCTCATCGGAATTTTTCCGTAAGGCATTTGTATAGCTCCACTACCATT
>JANLSA010000564.1:0-9535 GCA_031362085.1 Bacteroidota bacterium
TATTCGCAGAAAAACAAAAAAAAGGTAAAATTTCTAACCCGAAAATAAAGGATTATAAAGATGAAGACAATACCACGAAAGGGGTATTTTTCAAGAAATAATGATTCAGTAAAAGAGGAAGCAATCAAAGCTTTGTTTTAAAACGTTCCACCATTTCTTTTTTCCAATCAACAAAACTTCCGTCGATTATTTTTTTTCTAGCTTCGGCTACTAACCATAAATAAAAAGCAAGATTATGTACGCTTGCAATGGTGAATCCCAAAAATTCTTTTGCTTTCATTAAATGCCGGAGATAGGCTTTACTATAATAATTACTTATTTCACAGTCTAAGCCATCATCTAATGGAGAAAAATCATTTTCCCATTTTTTATTGTCAATATTAATAACGCCTTGGGTTGTAAATAACATTGCATTGCGTCCGTTGCGGGTGGGCATTACACAATCAAACAGATCTATACCCATACTGATACATTCCAACATATTCCAGGGTGTGCCTACTCCCATTAAGTAACGGGGTTTGTTGTCTGGTAAGTTATCGCAACACCAATCACATATTTCATACATCACATTTTCCGGTTCGCCAACACTTAATCCACCAATGGCATTACCGGTAGCATTTTTGCTGGCAATGTATTCACAGCTTTCTTTTCTTAATTCTTTAAATGTTCCGCCTTGTACTATGGGAAAAAGATTTTGTGTGTAGTTGTATTTATCTTTTGTTGAATTAAACTGATTAAAACATCTGTCGAGCCAGCGATGTGTAAGCTCCATACTTTTTTTAGCATATTTAAAATCGCTTCCGCCGGGCGGGCATTCATCAAATGCCATTATTATATCGGCACCAATACTACGCTGTATATCCATCACCCGTTCGGGAGTAAATAAATGTTTACTGCCATCAATATGACTTTGAAATGTGACACCCTCTTCTTTTATTTTCCGGGTACCAGCCAATGAAAAAACCTGGTAACCGCCACTGTCAGTCAATATTGGTTTTTTCCAATTCATGAATTGATGTAATCCACCTGCTTGTTCAATCACTTCTACACCCGGTCTTAAATATAAATGATAGGTATTACCTAAAATGATTTGGGCTTTTACTTCATCTGCCAATTGTTTTTGTGTAACTGCTTTCACACTGCCTGCTGTACCCACAGGCATAAAAATTGGCGTAAGAATTTCTCCATGATCAGTTGTAATCTTTCCAGCCCTTGCTTTGGAATTTTTATCAGTGCTATTCAGTTCAAATTTTAATGCTGGCATATTGAGGCACAATTTAAGGAATAAGCCGTGAGCCTTAAACTTCTTGCTTTCTTCAATTTAAAATTTGAAATTTTCAATATGCAATATTAAATATTCAATCTAAAATCTGTCTTTCTTATCTTCGCCGCCATGCCAACCATCCACTGGACTGAATTACTTTTTTATTTATTAATTGCTGTTACTGTCATCCAGCTTTTCTATTATTTATTTTTTTTCAGCCGGGTAGCCTTCTATAAAATAAAATCAAAAGAAAAATCGCAGCAGCATCCGGTGTCTGTTGTGGTATGTGCACGGGATGAAGATGAAAACCTGGCCAGGAACCTGCCGGGATTGCTGGTACAGGATTATTCTTCTACCTATGAAGTAACGGTTATCAATGACAATTCAGTTGATGATACAAAGTATATTTTACAGGAACTGAAAAAAACTTTTAAAGACCGGCTACAAGTGGTAGAACTTACCCAGGAAGCAAAATTAATTTCAGGAAAAAAATATCCGTTGAGTATTGGTATTAAAGAAGCCAATCATGAAGTACTGCTGCTTACCGATGCAGATTGTGTTCCCTCCAGCGAACATTGGGTATATAAAATGCAGAATGCCTATACCGACGAAAAAGAAATTGTATTGGGTTATGGTGCGTATCATAAAGCAAAAGGGTTGCTGAACAAATTAATCCGTTTTGAGACATTTCACTCAGCTATTCAATATCTTTCTTATGCACTGGCGGGCATACCGTATATGGGTGTGGGCAGAAATTTATCGTATAAAAAGAATTTGTTTATGCGTAGCAAAGGATTTTCATCCATCAATCATATACCCGGTGGCGATGATGATTTGTTCATCAATAAAGTGGCGACAAAAGATAATACGGCTGTTCTGATCGATAAAGAAGCAATGACCTATTCCATTCCAAAAAAAACAATTGGTTCATGGCTGCGTCAAAAAACAAGACATTATTCCACTTCAAAATTTTACAAACCGATCCATAAATTTTTGTTGGGACTTTATTCCATTACTCAATTTGCTTTTTATCCGATATTGATTACTACAATTATTTTTTACAATTGGAAATTGGCATTAATTGCTTTCACTGTAAGGCTGCTTGTTCAGGGAGTTATTTTTTATTTTTCCATGAAAAAATTAAATGAACAAGATTTGTGGATCTGGTTTTTGTTTTTCGATCTCTGGATGTTCTTTTATTATATACTTTTTGCACCAGCATTATTTAGAAAGACAAGAAATGAATGGTGAGAACAGGTGTCATTTGTCGGGTACAATAAAGTCTGTATAAATATTGCAATCTTTAATATTCAATGGAATTATTATTAAAATATTTTTCTGATTTTACATCGCAGCAACTTGAGCAATTCAAAGCTCTGGATGAATTGTATAAAGACTGGAACAGTAAAATCAATGTTATTTCACGAAAAGATATTGATAGCTTATATGAAAAACATGTATTGCATTCATTAAGTATCGCAGCTGTTTTTGATTTTAAAGCGGGCACAGAAATAATCGATATCGGAACAGGTGGTGGATTTCCCGGCATTCCGCTGGCTATTTATTTTCCGGAAGTAAAATTTCATTTGGTGGATAGCACTGCAAAAAAACTGAAAGTGGTGCAGGAAGTGGCAGATGCTATTGGTTTAAAAAATTTAACAACGCAACATACCCGTGCTGAAGATATAGAAAATAAAAAGTTTGATTTCGCTGTTTCAAGAGCAGTTGCTCCACTTAAAAATTTATGGTATTGGAGTTTGCCATTGTTGAAGAGTAGTTTACAATCAACGGTACAATTTAATTCTCATCTGCCCGGTCTCATCTGCCTTAAAGGTGGCGATTTAACCAATGAAATAAAAGAAAGCGGCAAAAAACCCCATATCAGCAGCATAGTAGAAATTTTTAATGAGCCCTTCTTTCAAGATAAATACCTGCTTTATCTACGCCGCTGAAAAATACCTCTTTCGTGGTATTGTCTGGTATCGCCTACACCCATAGCTTTGGGTCATTAAAAGATTCGATTGCAAATAACCAAATAAGCATTGGTAAACCGTTAATCATTATTTATTATAATTCCCTGCAAGCAATCAATCGAAAGCCCATTCCAGAAAAAGAAAGTCCCTCAATCCGGGGGCTTTTCTTTTTTACCTAGTACTACCACTTTAATTCAATTTTATTATTTTTTCGTTCCACATCTGCCATTCGCTGACTCGGATCTATTTCTACCGAAATAATATCTGTCAGTTTGCGACTCGTTTCTATTATAAATGTATCATGGGTCCATTTCCATGCTTCATAACTTTTAAACGAAATTGCATTACCCCATTCATTTTGCTTTGCCCCAAATTGTAAATACATCGGTATAGAATGCATTTCTTTGGTGCCATCTTTAAAACTCAACTGGCAATCAACCGGCATTGGCATCAAACCAATTTTTTTAAGTCTTATTTTAGTTATTTTATTTTCGCTCCACAAACTATCAATGGCATAATCAATCGTCCGGGTTGAATTAATCCAGTATTCTTTGTACCAATCCAGTTTCATTCCGCTTTGCTTTTCTGCAATCTTTAAAAAATCGTTTACATCGGGGTGTTTAAATTTCCATTGGTTAAAATATCCAATTAAAATTTTATCACGAACAGTTGCGCCGGTTATATACCCCAGCTGCTCCAAAAAAATGCACCCTTTAATATAGGATGCAATCAGGTATCCGTAGTTCAAATTAAAATGATCGGCATGCGTAGTCAAGGCTTCTTCTTTTCCGCTTTTTACCCATTGCAAATATGCTGCGTACGAAGATGCATGAGGAGATGTAGTATCCTGCATAAAATAATTTATCACTTTGTTTTCTATAAATGTTGCAAAACCTTCATCCATCCATGAATAAAGGGATTCATTGGTCGCTAATACACCAAAATACCAGCTATGCATAAGCTCATGCACCCAATTGTCAGGTCCGGCACCATTTATTAAAGTTGCCATGGGGTATTCCATACCGCCATCACCACCTTGTATAAAAGAAAATTGTTTGTAAGGATATTTTCCAGCAACAGAATCAATAAAAGGAAAAGTAACGGCGGCGTCTTCTAATAATCGTTCCCATTGTGATTTATAAAATTCTACATAATTATCTGGTTTATTTCCAAGTTCGTTTTTTAAACTTGTAGTAAGATTAGCCCATTGTTTTTTTATTGAATCCGCATTTATTTTATAAAAGGAATGTAATACAAGGCTATCCCGGATCATTTTAGTTTGATGAATAAATTCCGGATCGGCTGCCCAAACAAAATCATGCACATTGGGTGCATAAAAATGCCATAACAATTTATTTCCTGCCGGCCTGATTACTTTAGTTCCTTTCTTTTCGTAACCATATCCCACTTTCTCTGCATTTTGTAAATAACCCGTTCCGCCAATTATAAAATTTTTATCAATAGAAATCTTCACATCAAAATCGCCCCATACGCCATAAAACTCACGACCCACATAAGGTGTCGGATGCCATCCTTCTTTATCATACTCACATAATTTCGGATACCACTGACTCATGCTGAAACGAACACCTTCTGAGCTATTTCTTCCACTCCGCCGAACTTGTATTGGTACTTGTGATTCAAATTCCATTTCAAAAACAACTTTCGCTTTTGGCGCAATCGGTTTATCAAGTGTTACTTCAAGAATTGTTTCCAGCACCTTATACTTTTGAGTAATCCCATTCATCTTTAATGAAATTATTTTTTGATACCCAATTTCAGTTGATTGCAGGTTTTCAATTCTATCTTTTACCCGGTTATCCCAGTCTGCTCCGCGTGGCGATTGCATTATTCCTTGTCGCTGACTACGCATATCCATCATACTACCAGGTTGAAATGCGTTCCAGTACAAATGATAAAAAACCCGGGTAAGTGTATCAGGAGAATTATTCCAGTATTCCAGTTTTTGCTTTCCGGAAAATTGATTTTCAGTTGCATTCACATCTATTGTCATATCATACTTCACCCGTTGTTGCCAGTAGGAAGATGAAGGAACGATAACAGATGATGACTGTGCTGAACTAAAAAAAGGAATTGAAATAAATAAAATCTTAAAAAGTTTTTTCATCGTATAATTTTTCATCAGGATTATAAGCCCATTAATTTTTTGTTGAAGGCAATAAGTAGTTTAAACAAATCTTCATGTTCATTTAATGGAAGCGTTTCAGAAATATCAAAAATATCATGATATGCTTTAATACCTCCCAATGTATAAAAGAAAAAAGATGGCACCCCTTTTTCGGTAAAGAAATAATGATCGCTGTTGGCAGCTTTTCCTCTTGCATTTACAGCAGCCAACAATTTCTGTTCCTCATTTATTTTTTTTATCCATTCAAATTCGGCAGGAAATTCCGTTGCATTTACCACCGTAATTCCTTCCTCCCCGGTACCTGCAAGATCGGTATTTGTAAGAAAACGGATTTTTTTCAAAGGCACTAAAGGGTTTTCTGTAAAATATTTTGATCCAATCAACCCTGCTTCTTCACCGGCAAATAAGATAAACCCGATTGAATAGGGTTGTGGATTTTCGGCATAATATTTTGCAAGATTCATAAGCAATGAAACGCCACTTGCATTGTCATTTGCCCCGGGAAAAAATATTTCGGCGCCCATACCACCAAGATGATCGTAATGAGCCGTGATAAGAATAACAGAATCTGGCTTTGCAGTTCCCTTTACCATGCCACATATGTTAGCTGCATTAAATTTTTTTATCAGCTTGTTTTCAAAATTTACTTTGAAAGAACGAAGTGGCAATGAAACAGATTTACGATCCACTTGAACAACAGAATAATCAGCTACTTTTTGAGAAACCTCCCAGGTAAGTTTATCTTCTAATTTAAAAATCAATCTTTCTTTGGGATTGATAAACTGATCTTTTTCTGAAGATGGAATTAATACACCGTCTGCCTTTATGCCATGGCTTTCTGCGGCTATTATAAAATCTTTTCCTGGAATTAAATATTTGCCATTTACACATACTTCCATTTTGCCAGGAAATGTATTTACACTATAACTGAATTCCTGCAAAAAATCATTCCCTTTCATAGGAGTCAATCCATACGTTTGAAATTCGGCTGTAAGGAATTTTCCCGCTTTTTTCATTCCATCATTTGTATAGCCTCTTCCCCAGAAAGCGGCTGATGTCAATGTATCCACCATCTTTTTTCCAGCAGACAAACTTTGAGCATGAACATGAATTGTAATGAGAAGGACAAAATGAACGAATAATTTTTGCATACTAAAAAAGTGAACGGTGAAAATAGTAATTTCCCTCAAAATCAATGTTATGAGTAAGATAAAGATGATAGATGGCTATCCATTCGTTGCATATTCAAAAGATAGTTATGACGAAGCCATGACCCTCAAACGAAGTAAGGACTTTTATGAATGGATAGATAAACGAAGAACAGTGAGAGATTTTTCTGATAAGCCCATTGCAAAAGAGGTAATTGAAAATATCATACTTGCTGCTTCTACTGCACCAAGCGGGGCACATAAACAACCCTGGACATTTAGCATTGTGAGTAATGCGGAAATAAAAAAACAAATCCGAATTGAAGCTGAAAAAGAAGAGTACGAAAGTTATAACGGAAGAATGCCTGCAGAATGGCTGGCAGATTTAAGACCATTACAAACTGACTGGAAAAAAGAATTTCTGGAAACAGCTCCCTACCTGATAATTGTTTTTAAAAAAAGTTATGAACTAAAACCCGATGGAAGTAAAGTAAATGTTTATTATGCAAATGAAAGTTGCGGTATTGCCTGTGGTTATTTACTTACGGCTATTCATCATGCAGGATTAGTTGCATTAACACATACCCCATCCCCAATGAATTTTTTAAGCAAGGTTTTAAACAGGCCGGAAAATGAAAAACCTTTTCTTATAGTTCCGGTTGGATATCCTTTAGAAGAATGTTTTGTCCCTGATTTAAAAAGAAAACCAATTGAAAAAATCTCGGCCTGGATTTAAATGGTGATTGATGTACGCAGCAACCTTCCTTTTGTATTGAAGAAAAGATATTTTAATTGCAGATCATTTTTTTTAGCCCTGAGCCGGTATTGAATACTACCGCCAGGCAAATAAATTTGAGTGCTTTCCCGAATTGCCCAATCAGCAAATTTACTTTTATTAAATCCATCTTTTACTTCTGCAGGAACAGTTGCGTATGAAATTTCTTTATCGGTTCCTTTCCAGGAACCTTTGTTTGTGTATGTCGCTTTCATATCAGCACCATCCAATGTAAATTTTACTATCACTTTTACCAGCAAGTCTTCATACTCTGAAATTTTTGCGTTGGGATATTGATTTTTGAAATTTTCTTTAACTATTTCTGGCACTATACGAACCTGGGCACTTGAAACAAAACTTATAGAAAACAATGAAATGATGATAAATATTTTTTTCATAAAATAAATTTATTGAGAAATGAGAATCAAAGATAAAACGGAGATGGCTTATAAGAATGTTAAGTCTGGAAAAATAACCACGAAGACTGAAAGACGAATTTTTTTTAGGAGAATCGAACTACATGATTTTCTTTTCGGTCATCAACCAATCCGGGTCTTGTCATGCTGAACGGTTACCGTCAGAGAAGTTTGTATTGAGTGAATGATAGTGAAGCATCTTGCAGTCTTGTTCTCTTTGAGATACTTCACTACGTTTCCTAAAATTTTAATGACTCCTAAATTCACCGTTCAGTATGACAAAACTACTATAGTTTGTAATTTTTTTACTGCCTTCCCAGTTATAAAATTTTTATTCCTTTCCAGCGACAACAATTACGATTTCTCCTTTAACGCCTTTTTGCCTGAAGTATTCACAAACATCAGTCAATGTGCCACGTTTATTCTCTTCAAATATTTTTGTAAGCTCACGGCTTACACAACAATTCCTTTCTGTACCGAAGTATTGAATAAAATTTTCTAATGTTTTTACTAATCGCATAGGCGATTCATAAAAAATCATTGTTCTTTCCTCTTCAGCCAATTGCTTTAATAAAGTTTGTCTTCCTTTTTTTACAGGAATAAATCCTTCAAATACAAAACGGTTTGATGGTATGCCACTATTTACTAATGCAGGAACAAATGCCGTTGCACCAGGCAAACATTCCACTTTAATATCATTTTTCACACATTCCCTTACCAATAAAAAAGCAGGGTCAGAAATACCCGGTGTACCTGCATCGGTAAGTACTGCTATTTTTTTACCAGATTTTAACTGATCAACAAGATGCTGAACTATTTTATGTTCATTGTGCTGATGATACGGTGAAATTGGTTTTGTAATCTGATAATGATTGAGCAGGTGAGAACTTGTTCTGGTATCTTCTGCAAGAATTAAATCAACTTCTTTCAGCACTTCTATTGCACGAAGTGTAATGTCTTTGAGATTGCCAATGGGAGTTGGAACGAGATAAAGCATGAATGTTTAGTTGATTTGTTGATTTGTTGATCAGTTAGATTAGTAAAGCTCTTTTTGACTTAATAGACTAATCAACAAATCAACGAATCAACCACTGGCCTAATTTACAGAAACCTCAAAATACTCCATCACCGGGTTGCTGAGTAATTTTTTTGTTGCTTCTTCTGCTATTGCTTTTGCATTCTCTGCAGTTTCGGCATTTACTTGTAGTGTAATATTTTTTCCCACCCGTACATCATCCACATTATTTATACCGAGTGATTGAAGTCCGCCCATTACTGCTTTGCCTTGCGGATCTAATAAATCTTTTAACGGCATTACTTTTACCTGAACTGTATAGATCATGTTGTTTTATTTTTCAGTGCCAAAGATAAGACAACATAGGCAAGCACAATTAATGGTATTGCCAGCCATTTTAAAAATACGATAGCTATAATAGCAATAATGCCCAGCAGATATTTGGATAGGTTCTTTTTAAAACTAAAATCTTTAAACTTCAAGGCCATCAAGGGTAAGGTTGAAACCATTAACCATGAAAGCAATAAAATCAACGCATATAAGAACCATTTATTCAGCAACAGATCGTTAATCCATTGTATATTATCGTTCCAGTATATTAATGGAAGTGATGCAACAAAAATTCCAACAGCTGGTACCGGCATTCCTTTAAAAGTATAGGACTGTGTTGTATCTAAATTAAATCTGGCTAAACGCCAGGCTGCACAGCATGGTATAAGTAATGCCGGCAACAACCAAAGAAAAGATATATCCAATCCACCCTCTTCCTGTGCAAAACCCAGCCGGAGAAATTGG
>JANLSA010000570.1:0-5197 GCA_031362085.1 Bacteroidota bacterium
GCTGTAATCACTTTTGTAATCTTAGAATTTTCTTTCTCAAAATTTATCACCTCCTGATTACTTAATAGCCTAACTCCTTTATTTTTTAAATAAGCAATCAGATTCTGCATTAATTTATTGGGATAACAGTGTGCATCACAATTAAAAAATATAGCAACCATTCCATTCACCTTTGTATGTGGCTCCAGAGTACAAAGTTCTTCCCGGGTCAGGAGTTTTGTCTCTGATAATCCTAACTCGATTGCTTTTTCAACCGTATGTTTTGCATGTTCAGCACCTTTATCCGTTTGAAATATTTCAAGCAATCCTTTTTGTTGATACGCAAAATCAAAACCAGGAATATTCAACCAATTTTCATATTCTGCTTTACTTAAAATGGCAATATCACGCAATGGGACTGCAGATGCTTCCACATGTTTTGCATTTGCGCTGCGCATAAATTTCATTCCCCAACTGATAAGATTCCAGTCCAACCGGGGCTGTACATAAAAAGGGCTTTTAGAATTCCACATCCATTTTAATCCTTGCTTTACAATACCCGGTGTGGAAAGTGGCGTAAAATGGCTGGGACAGATATATCCGCAGTTGCCATATGAACAGTTATCATTGAAATCGCTTTTATCCAAAACGGTTACATCCCATCCGGATTGGTTTAAATAAAACGCAGAACTTAAGCCTATAATACCACCGCCAATTATAATTACTTTCATCTAAATTATTTTGTGCTCATCAAAAAACTATTTATTCCATTTACGTTCCAGCATTTTAATAAAATACCCTCCTACCACACTTCTTGCCTGAAAACCCACTTGTTTACCATTCACAGTTTCATGCCAGTCACTCAATGGAACTCTTGTAGGTGTTTCGGTAGCAAATTTATATACAGGATTAATCAATGCCTCAAAATCTTTCAGATTTGTTGCCATCGTTGCTGTCCAGATTATCCAGTCACTCTTTGTATATGTTTTACGACTATCCAATGGCAAACCGAATTCATTTTGTCTGGTGAGATAATATTTTATTTCCGTATCATAAACCGATTGGGGAAATAAATTCAAGGCAAGTAACTTATCCCAAACAAGATTATACTTCTGGCTCCATGTTCCTTTTTTATCAAATGTGAGGGAGTAATGATCACCATCATCTGCCATCTGTACCCAGCGAGTCGCATAGTCTTCTGCAATGTTTCGATATTTTCCGGCTTCGCCTCTTTTACCCAGATTCTTTGCCATTTGTGCATATGAAGCAATGCCAACGATTGCTTTCATAGACAGATTCACATTACGGGCAAGATGTCCGGCAAAATCATCTGTGCATAATTGATTGGCAGGATCAAATCCATCTTTCACCAAAAACTCAACCCACTGACTTAACGTATTCCAATGTTTCAAAGCAAAATCATTCTTGCCTTGTGCCTTACAAATAGCAGCAGTAAGTATGATCATATTACCTGCTTCTTCCACAGGCATATCTTCTGGATAAGTTTGCCCGTTTGCAATCGGATAAGTTCCCAAATCATGAGCCGGAAAAGGTTTTGTCCATTTACCACTTTCACTGTAATACATAAGCGGCTCTACCATTCCTTTCAGCAATTCAGGATTATAAATTAATGTGAGTGGCGCAGACGGATATGTCACATCAACTGTCCATATAGACCCATTACTGAAATTTTCTTTTTGCGGAAATAAGATTTCATTGTTAGGCCCTCTAACCAATTTATGAGCAGACAGTGACTGACGGTATGCAAGAACACATAGTTTAGCATAGTTTTCGCCTCCGGCATTCAATGCATCTTTATAGAGTTGCACATCAAACTTTCCACATCGTTCAGCAATTGGCCCGAATTCTTCCAATGATTTTTTTATAAGCCCTTCTGCAGAGGAAAAATTCTTTTTCCACCAGGCCTGAACATTCTGGCCAAAATACTGGATGGAATATTCATCATCATAAGCAAGAAGAATTGTTTTTTCAACGGGCACCGATTTTATTTTACCATAATTAATTTCTGTACTAATTCCATCGATATTTAAACCGGGTATGTTTGAATTTATATTTTGCTTAATGGTTGCATCATCTGTGACTGCTGTATATAGATAACCCCAATCAATCCGCACATCATCCCCTTTTGTTTTAAGAACGGGTTGCGCAACTGTACCACTCTTTATGTAAGAAATGTTTTCATTTTTTTTCAACTCATTCTTTACTTTCATTTTTTTATTATTCCGTACAAGGTCATTTGAGACATTGAAATATAATTTTACATCATGTGGTTTACCGTCAGTAGATAGTGCATTGAATGTAACATACGTAATAGGTCGTGAATACAAATCAAGATCGTACATCAACAAAGGCGAAAGAAAATCAACTGTAAGAAAAACCGGGCCGCAATTGAATTCATATTTAGTTTGCGTCGCAGTAATGGTAACATTTTTCTGTGAGGCTGGCAGCAAAGCTGTTACTTTTTTCTGTTTTGCCAAACCGGCATCCAGCCAGGCATAACCAGCCGGATTGATACAATGCAATGCCATTACATTCTTTCCTTTTTTCAATTTGCTTTTAATCTTGTCATCGAGTTTATAATTTTTTATACTGCTTACATAACAATTTGTACAACTATAAGCCAGTTCTCCATTTATATAAACCTCCACATCATCATCATGACGTAATTGTAAAATCAATTGATCAATATTCAGATCGCTAAGATTGAAAGTCCGCCGCATCCAGATGCTCTTCGATTTCCATTCTGTAGCCGCATCATTTCCCCAGCCCGTTCCAAATGGCGCAATACCTTTTTTCCATTGACTATCATTAAAACTTTCTTTCATCCATTCTGCCCCGGGATCGTCTTCTGTATATTTACATGCAAAAGTTTTTTTTTCTCCTGTTGTTAAAATTGTTTGCATTGAAGATTCTGGTTTCCCCAAAAAATCATAAAGTTTTCCATCAACCAGCAAAAGGCCAATCAACGAATGATCTGAACCGGTCCAGTGTTTTGTTACACTTTCATTTAGCTTATCTGTAAAACTCCAGATGCTGAAATAAGGATCATGCGTTATCAGCGGATAGGCCGGTGCTTTGTTTACCTGGGAGTGACCAATGAAAAGTGAAAAGGCAAATGTAAAAAGTGAAACAGTTTTTTTCATCATTAGTAATTAATTTTTATATCGGTGATTTTTGTTGGCAACCAAACTTGCATTTCATTTTTACCCCGGTTAGCCCATGTGTAATATGGTATAGCGATAATTTTTTTCTTTTCTGTTTTTATTGTTGTGCCATCTTTACTTACAGTTACAACAGGCACTTCTGCTGTTAATGCTTTTACATTTTCATCTAAAACTTTATAGTCAATCGTTTTGAAAATTGTATTTGGAGGAATAATGATATTCCACGCCTTGCCATTGTTATCAACACCTTCCACACAATAGACTATCGGGCCTCTCTGAATAGCAATCCGGTTTGAATCTTGTTTTAGTTCTTTTCTTGCTATTATTATACGTGGTTCCACTGGAAAAAAAATATCAAACCAATCTCCCTTTTTCCATTCTCGTTCAATAATCGCATATCCATCTTTTATTTCATAGCTAATAGGTACACCATTCACTGTAATACCCGGCTCGGTGTCATTAGTGTGAGTTGTATAAAGATCCCCGACACCTTCGCTAATACTCCACCCGGGGATTCGCATAAATATTTTATACTTCATACTTTTTTCAGGATTGAAAGAAACTTTTACAGATTCACCCCATGGATAATTTGTTTCCATCTTCACCTCCACATTCCCATGCTTAAGCGGTATAGTTGTATTACTCCCAACAAATAAGTTCACATATATCGCATCGTCACTCTTTGCATAAATATAATCTCCCAATGAAGCAACCATTCTCGCAATATTCGCAGGACAACAAGCCGTACCAAACCATTCCCTTCTTTGGTGCTGCCCGCGTGATGCAAGCGGATTCCCATAAAAGAAACGGTCACCACTTAAACTCAATCCATCGAGAGCTCCGTTGTATAAACTTCTTTCAAGCACATCAATATATTCAGCATTGCCAGTTAATGAATTCATCCGCTGATTCCAGAATACCATACCCACACTTGCACATGTTTCGCAATAAGCCTGTTCGTTTGGCAAATCATAATCCTGTGAAAATCCTTCATTGCTTCCTGCCGAACCTATACCACCGGTGATATACATATTGCGGTACACTACATCTTCCCAAACTGTACGCATAGCTTTCATATATCCAGCATCGCCTGTTTGCGCAGCAACATCTGCTGCACCTGTGTACATATACATGGCACGTACTGCATGGCCTGTTATTTCTTTTTGATCTTTTACCGGTACTACATCCTGTGCATAAGCAGTGTCTTTCCAATCAGTCCATGTATAACCCTTGGCTAATTTTTTTCCACGTTGACTCAGTAACCAATCAGCAAGTTTCAAATATTTTTCATCTTTTGTTACTTTATACAATTTTACTAACGCCAATTCTAATTCCTGGTGACCTGTAACCCAATCCCTTTTACCCGGGCCAAACAATGCATCAAAATGATCTGCCCATTTAATACATACATCCAGAAATTTTCTTTTTCCTGTTGCATTAAAATAAGCTACTGCTGCTTCTATCATGTGGCCTGCATTATAATCTTCATGCATGCTCATGTCGGTGTAGCGATCTTTCAATCCTTTCAACGTGTACCATGTATTTAAATAACCATCGGGTTGTTGTGCTGCTGCAATTTTATCAATCCACTCATCGCATTTCTTTTCCATTGTTTCACTCGGGTGTGTTTTCAGCGAATAGGCCATTGCTTCCAGTGCTTTGAATACATCACTGTCATCATAAAAAATTCCTTCATGCGCCTCCCCTTTTGCCCGTGCTACTTTTTCAAAATTTCGTATGCGAGGCGTTTTTATTTCTGTCTGGTAAATACATGCATCCAATGTTTTTGTAGCCACCAGGTCAATCTTGGGTTTCCAGAATTTATCAGTGATGTTTACCTGCGAAAAACTTACAGGTTCTATTTTTTGCAAACTTGTCTGCGAAAAAGCATTTACAAAAAAAATACTTGCAGTAAGACTGATTGTTAATTTTTTCATGAAAAATTAATTTTATTCGCTGTTCTAAATTACCTGGAACCCGAATGCATACGGGTCATCATCTTCATCAATCCAGATTGTGTTGTAACCATAAAT
>JANLSA010000528.1:0-2428 GCA_031362085.1 Bacteroidota bacterium
GTATTTAAAGGATATAGTGTATTCCAGCCCTGTTCATAATATTTGTCAACTAATTTTTTGGCATTAAAATCATTTACCCAATTCGGCAACGCTTGCATATAATATGTTGATGTAATAAAATTTCCTTTGGCAGCATCGTACCAGTAAGCAGCATTGGCAGTATGACCCGCAGATAAAATACCACCCCGGTCTTTCAACGCAATACCGATTACTTTACTTCTTGAATTTGTTGCCAACTTCAATTCATCTCCAATGGTTGTTACCATTAAGTTTCTTGGACTCTGACTTCCTTCACCTACACTACCACCACCCACATTTTTCTCCATATCATCCTGTGTACAATACATATCATACCCTTTTTCATTTTCCCACCAGAAGTTGCCGGTAATGCCATGAATAGCGGGTACCGACCCAGTATAAATAGATGCATGGCCCGGGGCTGTTACTGTTGGTGTATATGGAATTAACGTGTTTTCGCAACTATATCCCTGGCTCAGCATTCTTTTAAAACCTCCGTTTGCAGCATAACGATCATAATAACGATAAAGATAATCCCATCGCATTTGATCAATTACAATACCTACAACTAATTTGGGGCGGTTTACTGGTTGAGAAAAAGAAATTAAGGTTGTGAAAAAAGCAAACAGGCTTAAAATGTATATCCGCATTCAGTTAATTTTTAATAAAACAAATGTACTATTTCTCAATGGATGTGGATGGAAATGCGCTGGTGGCAAATGAAAAGTTAAATTAAATAATTTTTACAACACAAATTATTTAAACCAGGAATATTTAATGAATTTTCTACGATAAAAATTATTGCTTTGGTAAAGCAGCACCAACAGCAATATCACAACGATGTCCGGGCTGTCCATGTGCAGGATTTAAACCTGGGCCAACGGCAGCGGTTTGTAATGGTACTGGCGGTGTACCCGTTATGGGTGGCACAGTAATTTTGGCAGGAAGCCCGTTTGCAGGGGTTGTAGTTACAGTAGGTGTAGTTGAAGTAACAGGAGAATTTAATGGAGCACCAACGGCAATATCGCAACGATGTCCCGGTTGCCCGTGAGCAGGGTTCATTCCGGGTTTTACAGCAGCAGTATTTTGTGCAGGTGTAATTGTGGTTGCAGGATTAATAGTTTGTACCGGATTTATTGTTTTAGCTGCGCCATTTACAGGTAAGGGTGCACCAACCGCAATTGCACAATCATGACCTGGCTGGCCATGAGCAGGATTTAATTTTATACCAGAGGTATTATTTGTTGTTGGCGTTATTGCAGGTGGGGCTATTGTTACGGGTTGAATTTGCTGATTTTGTATTGGCAATGCATTCGTTGTAGTTGCAGTATTAGAAGTTGAATCGCTTTGTGTTAAACTTACAGAATTGATATCTGCATTTAATTCTGTTTCGTTTTTATCAGTACCACCACATGATGCAAGTATTAATATACCTGCTATGTAAATCCAATTGAATATTTTTTTCATATATTTTTTTTAAGTTGAGGCTTTTGATAAGGATACACAAGATAATATAATTAACCGGTTATGACGAACCCTTAATAAGCTATTTAGCTCCTCGTAGTTTTCCGTAACTTCCTCTTTTAAATACCTCCTGATGAAGCAACTATTATTTTTTATTTCTTCTATTTTATATTTTACATTTTCTACAGCCCAGCAATTTGGCGGCAACCCTCCTTCCTTAAAATGGAAACAGATCAATACAGATACAGCAAGAATTATTTTTCCGCAAGGGTTAGATAGCCAGGCATTCCGGGTTGCTGCTATTATTCATCGGATGGCACAAGGCAGTTCAACTTCTCTTGGAAATAATTTGCATAAAATAAATATTGTTTTACAGAATCAAACGGTGATTCCAAACGGGTATGTAAACCTGGGACCGTACCGAAGCGAATTTTTTTTAAATCCGGCATTAAACAATCTTGATCAGGGAAGTATTCCGTGGATTGATCAATTGGCATTGCACGAATACCGCCATGTGCAACAGTATAATAATTTTAGAAGAGGAGCCAGTAAGCTGATGGGTGTTTTGTTTGGCGAAGAAGGGTTTGCCCTGGCAAGCAATGCAGCAATATCCGATTGGTTTTTTGAAGGCGATGCGGTTTATAATGAAACAATATTGAGCGAGCAGGGCAGGGGCAGGTTGCCGCAATTTATGAATGCTTATCCCACTCTCTGGGATGCCGGTAAAAAATATAAATGGATGAAGCTGCGCAATGGTTCATTGAAACACTATGTGCCCAATCATTATTATCTCGGTTATATTTTAGTAAGTTATGGATATGAAAAATATGGAAATGATTTTTGGAAAAAAGTAACAAATGATGCAGCAGCGTTTAAAAGTTTGTTTTATCCATTTCAACATGCGATAAAAAAATATGCCGGAGTGAAATATGAAATTTTCAAAAAG
>JANLSA010000061.1:0-10712 GCA_031362085.1 Bacteroidota bacterium
GGATCTGTCATTAAATCTCCCGACTGTCCAATACTGATTGCTTTATCTGCTATTATTACATTCATGGGAAAAACACCGTAATAAGCGGCCGGTTCTTCAGATATTTTATGAATGGCGATAAACCCAATTACATTTTTGCCAAGCAGGGATGTGTTGAATCTTTTCACTAAATCTTCCGGGGATAAACGAACCTTATAAACCCGGAAAAAAAGTTTTTGCAATAATGGATAATGTACCGGGCTTAATCTTTCGTATTTGTATTCCGCTGATGATTGACTAATCATTATTGCCTTTGAAGTGATGAATAGTACAAATGTAAACAGGAGTTTGGTCGAATCAAATTTTGAAATATTTAATATACGTTAGAATTTCTTCTTCATTTTCCGGCGATCATTGACTATTTTCGGAATTCTCATTTATTTTTCAAAAAAATGTAACCTGGCTGAAAATGGGTGCGTCTTACCAAAATAAAACCCAACTTTACACCAACAAATCAAGAAATATGAAATTTAAATTATTCACTACGGTATTCCTATCCATTTTTTTAACTTCATGCCATAACTTTTTTGGTGAGCATATACATGGTAATGGGAATGTAAAAAAAGAAAACCGTTCTGTTTCTTCATTTACAGGTGTGGATGTAAGTGGCGGTTTGGATATTTATGTAAAACAAGATTCTTCAACTTCAGTAACAATTGAAACGGATGCAAACCTTCAGCAATACATTATCACTCGAGTGGAAGATGGCGTACTGCATATTTATCAGGAGAATAATACAAGTATTGAAGGCACAAAAGGAATAACGATTCATGTAAGCAGCCCATCCTTCAATAGTTTTGAATCAAGTGGTGCATGTGATATCCGGGGCGAGAATAAAATTCATTACACAAACGAAATTCAGTTACATGCCACGGGTGCCAGCAATATTGAGTTAGATTTAAATGCGCCTAAAGTTTCTGGTGAAATATCCGGTGCTTCCGGATTAAAACTTTCCGGTACAACAAAAGATTTAATGATAAATGCAAGCGGGGCTTCCAATGCAAAATGCTATGAACTAATGACTGAAAATGCCGATGTGGATTTAAGCGGCGCAAGCAGTGCAAACGTATTTGCAAGTGTAAAAATTACCGGTGAAGCAAGTGGTGCATCTGATCTAAGATATAAAGGCAGCGCCACAACTGTAACTGTAAATACTTCGGGTGCTGGTTCTGTGAAGAAAGAAAATTGAAACTATGGATTGTTGCAAAATTTTTTTATTTCTTTAATTTTTTAGGGTGCTGCCAGGTATTAAAAAACCGGGCTAGCTCAATTTCGCTTTTTGATTGTTTGAAACGGTAAATAAGAAGAATTCTTTTATGAATAACAGTTTGCCTTAAATTCAGCCTTTTGCCGGTTAACCTTCCTGTATTGGGTTGTATTGATAAGATGGCAAGTTTTCTTTCAACAACAGCTATGAATTTCTTTACTTCACGTTCAGTAAATTTTACTTCCAGATATTCGATGTTGCTGATATAAGTTTTTAGAGCAAGTGTAGACCAAACTATTTTGTAAACCATTTGCTGTATTTTTTCATTACAACTTCGTGAGATATGCCCTTGCCTTTATCCAATTCAGCTAATGCTGCATCAATTTCTTTTTGGACATCGGTTGGTATTTTATCCCACCAGTCATCTTCCTGTTTTGCTTCCAGCATGGCATAAACCATCTTTACGGTTGTATCATCAGCCTTATCTATGTATTTTTTTACTTCCAGTCGCATTTGCTTTACAGCACTCATAGTTTTCTTATTTAAAGTAAAATTATCGTTTTTTATTTTAGGTTTTAATCCCCACTCCTTTGCCCAATTGTTTTATGCCCTTGATTAGTTGAGCTTCGAGATTTTTTTTATCTGCTACAAGGAGATGTTTTTGAGTCATGCCAATTTCTTTTAATATCAGCCATTTTTTCTTTAATTTTTCAGCATCCATCTGTTCAAGCTCTTTATTAATTCTTTTTTTATAAACTACGCTGCTCATAAGAAATTATTTTAATAAAATTACAATTTTAAAGGAAACAATTTTTCATTTTTTTATAAATTCACAAACTTTACCCGTATCGAAATATTTCTGTTTCTGCCCTTATCATCTGTACAGGATATTTTTACCGGGCCTTCAGTTGGAACAAAGAATTGTTTTTCTGACGGATGGCAGGCTTTAAAAAATTTATCATCTATATACCAGTACACCTTACTTACATCATTGGCAGTTTTACAGGTCAGCATTAATGGCTCTGGATTTTTTTTACTGAGTAAATATTCAGAACCGTTTGTGGGGGATGTAATAGCAGGCGCATTGCCTTTAAATATCACTTCGCAGTTTTCATTATGTGGTGGAATTTTTTCATAACTGATTCCCTGCTCTGAATAATATGCCTGCATGTCCGGTTCAACAATCTTCATCATCTTCTTTTTATAACCTGTTTCAGGAACACAGGATTTGCAATAAGAAATTCTTTCATCTGCACTTAATAAAATCTCCTGCACATTATTACACTGTTTTTTAGGGGAAATAAGTGGAATAAATTCATCCATTATCAAACTGGAACAATGATCAGCCGGAAGTAAACCCGTTTCACTGCATACCTGTCTTTGCTCACAATCTTTGGGTGGTGTAAACCATTCTACATCGCTGTCATAATCTAACGTATTAAAAATTTTAAACAATAAGGGAGTTGCAATATTTGCGCCACTAAGATCAGCTACACCCACACCACTAAAATTTCCACACCAAACACCTATAGTATAATTTTTATTATAGCCGATGCTCCAGGCATCACGTCTTCCATAACTGGTACCGGTCTTCCAGGCTATTTTTGGCATCTTTTCCGTGGCACTCCAACTCAATGGAAAATCGGGGCGGTTTACTTTTGATAAAATATTATTCACCATATACGCAGCAGCATCACTTACCATAGTTACTCTTTTATGCAACGTATCATTCATTGAATAGGATGGAGAAATATAAACGCCGTTATTTGCAAAGGAAGAAAACAATCCGGTTAATTCTTCTAATGAAGTACCACAACCACCGAGTATCATAGACAGCCCCAATTTATTTTGATCTTTCCTGATTTGTTTAAAATTACAATTGGATAATTTTTGAATTAATTTTTCATGACCCAACAACTTTAAACTTTTTACTGCCGGAATATTCAGTGAATGTTCCAAAGCATATTCCACCGTTACATATCCATTAAATTTCTGATCATAGTTTTCAGGTGCATAACCCGCATAGTTTACCGGTACATCTGTCATTATCATTTTTGGCGTCAACAAACCTTCATCAAAACACATTGCATATAATAAAGGCTTTAATGTACTACCGGGTTGCCGTATGGCATCTGCTCCATTTACTTGTCCACCATCTGTAGAATCAGTAAAGTCAGATGAACCCACATAAGCAATTACTTTGTGTGTGTTGTTATCCAATATTACAACTGCAGCATTTTTAATATTACGGAGTCGTTGCGAACGGATATAATCTTCCACTAATTTTTCTGTTTTTAACTGTGTGTTAATGTCAATATGCGTTTTAATAAAATGTCCGCCCTGTTGTTTTAATTTATAGGATATATGCTGTGCATAATGCGGTACTGTATTCCTGTTTGCGGCTAATGGTTCTGCCAGCGCATCTTCAATTTCTTTTGATGTAAATATTTTGTCGTCAGCAAATTTGTGTAACCACCGGTTTCGTTCTTTGATGATAAGATCATTGTTTTTTCCTAACACCATCGATGAGGGCCTGTTGGGAATAATGCTTAAAGCAGTAATCTCGGCCAGCGACAGATGGTCTGGGTTTTTTTTAAAATAAAGAAGGGATGCAGATTTTACACCTTCAATATTTCCGCCATAAGGCACAAGATTTAGATACATCTGCAAGATTTCATTCTTACTGTATTTCCATTCCAGTTGAAAAGCACGGAACATTTCCCGCAGTTTGCTCCAGATATTTCTTTTGCCCGGCTCCAATGCCCTTGCCACCTGCATCGTAATGGTACTGGCACCACTGGTTATTTTCATACGAAAAAGGTTTTTAAAAAATGCTCTGGTTACTGCAAAAGGATTTACTCCGGGGTGAGAATAAAAGTATTTATCTTCTTTGGCAATAATTGTTTTTCTAAGTAAGGGAGAAATTTCATCCATCTCAGTTTTCATTCTCCATTTCTGGTCTTTAGTCAGGTAGGCATTTATCAATTCACCTTTGCTATCGGTAATAATGGTTGAATATTCTATTTTGTCTGGTAAAGGAAACAACCAGTTAAGTAAAATGAAAAGAACAAACAAAGAAAGAATTGCTATTCCAAGTCGTTTAAAAAATCGTTTTAATTTTTGTTTAGTGAAGTGACCGTAGTATGCCATACCTCTAAGGTATGGCATACTTTGTTGAACAGACATCGAATAAAAAAGTTAAAGTTAAGTTGAAGACGCTGCGAAAAGAACAAATGAAATTCTTGAGTGATAAGTATGCCATACCTTCCCGGTATGGCATACTATGACTAGAAAATATTCTGAACATCCTCATCACTGATGGCTTTGTAAGACTCATCATAAAATGCAGAAAGGTTCAAACCTAATAACCGGATTGCAAGTTCTTTGTTACAAAGCGTTCCATTTCGCAAACCGCAGAGGTCGGCAAAGGAAGAATAAGGCCAGTCCTCCATTTTCATAACAAGATTTGCTTTCATTGAGTTTTGGTGAATATAGTTCATACATGTTATGCCGTATTGCTCCGGGCCTAAACTTACTGGTTTGGCTTTTGTATTTTGCTGAAATAAGGATCCGGTAGTTTTATTTTGTTTGTTGATGGCTTTAGTATAAGTCTGTAACAGGTTTCTTATTCCCTCAGACAAAACATTCCTTTTATTCCCGCCAACCTCAATCGTCTGAATTGTTCTGTCATCTGAATTAATAAGAAAATGAAAATGATTTGGCATAAGGCACCAGGAAAGGATATCACAATGGGGAGAAACAAACTTTCTTACTTTTTCAAGAAAGTATATGTAGTTGTCCGGTATAAAGAAAATCTGCTGTTGGTTATTGCCACGGTTGTAAATATGGAATAACTCATTTCTATGAAACTCCATACTACTAAGTTAAGGCTTTCTGTAGTATGCCATACCTCTGGGGTATGGCATACTTTGTTGAAGATGCTTCATAGTATGTCATACTTTGGAAGTACGGCATACTTTATTTTAGCAAAACGCAGTATAAGGTATGCCATACCGGGAAGGTAAGGCATACCACACTTAACAAATCTTTACCTACCAATATTTGCAAACCCTATTAGCATCTCACTATCTTTCTATTCAAATTCTTTTCAACCTGTATGGACTCGTCAGACCCGTTTCGCCCAACCCGAGACATCCCTCCTTAACTTCTCCACGATATTGTTTCTGTTTTTCCATTGTGAAAAAAGATTACAAGGTATAGTTTATACCTTGCTGAATATTCCTTAACTTAATTTTTATTATACTACCAATCAACCACAAATCTCTATGCGTATCAAAACTTTTCTTATCCCGATAGTTTTAATCGGGATATTTTTTTTTACCTCATGTAAAAAAAATGGAGTCAATCTTGAATTTACCAATGCAAAAGGCGAAGTACAGCAATTGGGCAATTTAATTTTTCGTTTCAGCAAATCACTTGTTCCTGATTCATTAGTCAATCTCTGGGATTCCACTGACTATATTTCTTTTGAACCAGCAATTCGTGGAAAGTTTCGTTGGGAAAACCCTGACCAGCTTATTTTTTCCCCTTCAGAACCTTTAATGCCGGCCACAACATATAAGGCAAAAGTGAAAAATGCAGTATTGCATTACAGCAAATACAATATTGTAAACGGAGCTGACAAAATAAATTTTCATACGCCGGATCTTCTACTCGACAATTCTCAGGTTATCTGGATGCCTCTTGATGAAAACGGAAAAAAAGTTGTACCACAGATTGATTTATTTTTTAACTACCGTGTCAATCCGAATGATTTAAAAGAAAAGCTGACTATTGAAGTCGATGGGAATAAGACTAATTACAGTTTGATTACACTTTCTCCTGAAAATAAAATTTCTATCAGGCTTTCCGAATTAAAAACAGAGGACAAAGACTATGATGCAAAGCTAATAATTGAAAAAGGGTTGAAACCTGATGTTGGCAATAATTCAATTCCAGAAGCAATCAGTTCAAGTTTCACTATTTCTTCTCCCTATGTGTTAAATATTCAAAATTTGGAATCGGAGCATGATGGGCAGGAGGGTACAGTAAAAATTACTACCAGCCAGCAATTAACGGGAGAAGATTTAAAATCATTTGTAAAATTCAATCCTGCTATAACATTCTCTACTGAACTAACCGATAATGGTTTTATCATCCGAAGTCCAAAGTTTGAAGCAGAGAAAAGTTATTCCCTTACCATAGCCAAAAACTTGCGGGGCAAAATAGGTGGAGTATTAAAAGAAGATTATGATGGTAGTATTGCCTTTGGAGAACTGGAAGCCAATATCAATTTTACAAATAGTAAGGCTGTTTATCTTTCAAAAAAAGGAGGAAAGAATATTGAAGTGCAGATAACAAACGTGCCAAAAGTGAAATTGATTATTTCAAAGGTTTACGAAAACAATTTACTTATGGCGCAGCGGTATGGGTATTCGCCAAAAGAAAATTCGGGATATGAAAATGCAAGCTACGATGGAGAATACGAGAGTGATTATTATAACGATAACGGTAACGACGCACAATTGGGTGATGTTATTTATTCAAAAGAAATAGATACACGTTCTTTAAAAAAATCCGGTGGTGGACGTTTACTGAATTTATCAGAGTATGAAGACCGGTTACCGGATTTAAAAGGAATTTATCATGTTTCCATCCGTAGCTCCGAAGATTATTGGGTTAAGGACAGTCGTTTTATTTCACTATCAGATTTGGGAATGATTGCCCGGGAAGGACAGGATAAAGTTTTTGTTTTTGTCAATTCAATAAAATCTGCAGGCTCTGTAAATGGAGTAAATATTTCTTTATACTCCATAAATAATCAGTTGATTGGTTCAGGTGCTACCAACAATGATGGTGTGGCTGAAATTGCATACAACAAAAAAGAGTTTAGCGGATTTAAACCGGCAATGATTATTGCAAAAACAGATGATGATTTTAACTACCTCCCATTTAATAATACAAGAATCAATACTTCACGATTTGATGTAGGGGGTAAAAGAAATAATTCATCCGGACTTGATGCATTTATTTATGCTGAAAGAGATATTTACCGCCCCGGTGAAAAAGTGAATTTTGCTGTTGTCATCCGTGACAGACAATGGAAATCGCCAGGGGATATTCCGGTGAAAATGAAATTCCTGATGCCAAACGGAAAAGAGTTGAAAGCCTTCCGTAAAAATTTAAATGATGAAGGTTCGGTAGAAGGAAATATTGATATTTCAAGTTCAGCTATCACCGGTGGCTATACCCTGGAAGTCTATACATCCAATGATGTATTACTGGCTACGAAGAATTTTTCGATTGAAGAATTTGTGCCGGATCGGATTAAAGTAAATGCAAAATTGAATAGAGAAACAATCCAGGCTGGCGAATCAGTTAATCTCTCCATCAATGCTACTAATTTTTTCGGGCCGCCTGCGGCTAACCGAAATTATGAATCGGACATACAGGTAAAACAAAAATATTTTAGTCCGGAAAAATTTGCAGATTACAATTTTACCCTGGCTAACCAAACCAGTGCATTTGACAGTGAAGTGCAACAGGGTAAAACAGATGACCAGGGAAATGCTACAATCAACTTTGCTTTTAAAGAAGCTTATAATGATAAAGGATTACTCCAGGCAAAATTTTATACAACCGTTTTTGACGAAACTGGCAGACCCGTAAGCCGTTTATCATCATTGGATATTTTTACCCAGGATATTTTTCTCGGAGTAAAAGATGACTGGTTTTATTATTATCCGCTTAATCAACCGGTGAAGTTTCAACTTGTGGCAGTAAATAAAGATGGAGCTGTAGCTAATTCAAAAGCAAAAGTGAAAGTAGTAAAGCATGAATATCATACTACGTTGGAAAAAAGCGGAAGTTATTTCCGGTATATAAGTTCTACTGAGGATAAGATGATGGTTGAAACAGAAATCAGCGTTGGTAACGGAACAGTTTATACCTATGTACCCCGTACACCCGGTGATTATGAAGTTCGTTTTTATAATCCCGGCAGTAATAATTATATCAAAAGTAGTTTTTATAGTTACGGAAACTGGGGCATCACTAATTCATCCTTTGAAGTAAGTAATGAAGGCAATGTAGAAATTGAACTGGATAAAAAATCTTATACCACCGGCGAGTCAGTAACTGCTCTATTAAAATCGCCTTTCAATGGCCGTATGCTGGTAACGATGGAAACGGATCATGTTATTTCATATCAATATGTGGATGTAAAAGACAGATCGGCAAGTGTGAATCTTAAACTAAGTGGTGAGCATGTACCAAACGTTTATATCACGGCTACATTAATCAAACCTCATGAAGTTTCTGATATTCCTTTGACAGTTGCGCATGGATATAAATCGGTGAAGGTGGAAGAGAAGAGCAGGAAAATTCCGGTTGAAATTATAACAGCCAAAAAAGAAGTTCGTAGCAAAACACACCAGAAAATAAAAGTAAAAGCAGAACCCGGTAGTTATGTTTCTCTGGGAGCAGTTGATAATGGTGTATTGCAGGTAAGCAGTTTTGAAACACCTGATCCATATAATTATTTCTACCAGAAAAAAGCATTGCAGGTTACTGCCTATGATTTATATCCATTGTTATTTCCTGAACTGAGAGCAAAGATCAGCAGCACCGGTGGTGACGGTGAAGCTGAAATGGATAAAAGAGTAAACCCAATGCCGGCTAAAAGAGTAAAAGTAGTAAGCTATTGGAGTGGTTTGCAAAAAGCAAACAGTAATGGTGAAGCCAATTTTGAATTTGATATACCACAGTTCAGTGGTGAGTTGAGATTGATGGCGGTAAGTTTTAAAGGACAAAATTTCGGAAGCGGTGAAAACACAATGACAGTTGCTGACCCGATTGTAATCAGTACAGCATTGCCAAGATTTTTAAGCCCGGGTGATACAGTAACAGTGCCTGTAACGATGAGCAATACCACATCAAAGAACACCAGCGTTTCAGCAACAGTATCATTGGATGGCCCGTTGAAAATAATTGGTGATGCAAAACAAACAGTTTCTCTAAATGCAAAAAGCGAAGGAATAGTATTGTTCCAGGTAGTGGCAGATCCAACCATTGCTGTTGGAAAAGTAAAAATTTCAGTAAATGGTTTGGGCGAAATGTTTAAAGATGAAACAGAAATTTCTGTTCGTCCGCCATCCACTTTGCAAAAAGTAACAGGTAGTGGGACTGTTACGGGTGGAAGTTCAAAATCAGTAAGTATCGGGCTGAGTGATTTTATCCCAAGCAGCATAAGTTATAATCTTGTTGTTAGCCGTTCGCCTGCACTTGAACTGGGAGACCATCTTCGTTATTTAGTTCAGTATCCGTATGGCTGTACAGAGCAAACGGTTTCTGCAGCTTTCCCGCAATTGTATTATGGTGATATGGCCGACCTGATGCAGTTGAATAAACAGAATAAGATGAATGCAAATACCAATATCATGGAAGCCATTCGTAAAATAAAAATGCGACAATTATACAATGGTGCCGTTACACTCTGGGATGGCGAAGGCACGGAAGACTGGTGGGCCACCATCTATGCAGCACATTTTTTAATTGAAGCAAAAAAAGCAGGTTTCGATTATGATGATGGTTTATTGCAAACCATGCTGAGTTATATCAGCAACCATTTAAAAAATAAAGCGACCATTATTTATTATTATAATCGTAATCAAAATAAAAAGATTGCGCCGAAAGAAGTTGCTTACGGTTTATATGTGCTGGCACTCGCAGGTAAAACAAATGTGCCGGCTATGAATTATTATAAAGCCAATCAAAATATACTTGCATTGGACAGCCGTTATTTGTTAGCAGCAGCATATGCAACAGCGGGAGATAAAAAATCATTTACCGCCATGCTGCCTTCAGCATTTGCGGGTGAAGAATCTGTGGCGCAGACAGGAGGAAGTTATTATTCTGATGTACGTGATGAAGCAATTGCATTAAATGCCCTGATAGATGCTGACCCTGCCAATTCGCAGATTGGTATAATGGCAAAACATGTAAGCGATAAATTAAAAACTCGTTACTGGCTCAGTACACAGGAAAGGGCCTTTGCATTTTTAGCATTGGGTAAAATGGCAAGAAAAGCAAACAACTCTGATGCAACAGCAGAAATAAAAGTAAATGGGAAAACAGTTGCCAAAATAGATGGCGGCCAATGGCGCGGTGATGCTGCAGCACTGAAAGGAACCAATGTGGAAATAGCAACAAAAGGTAAAGGACAGTTATATTATTTCTGGCAGGCAGAAGGTATTAGTGCAAGCGGCGCTTACAAAGAAGAAGACAATATTTTCAATAGAAGTATTAAAAGAACGTTCCAGCGTAATACCTACAATGATTAAATCATTTTGTTTAAAGGTAGTTCCGCTGATCGGCGTTCCTGTTCTTGTGTAAAAACCTTTCCGTACTTTTAAATAATTGTCTTCTTCTTTGTAAGCGCCGCTTGCACTAATACCTTCTGCCTGCC
>JANLSA010000063.1:0-5928 GCA_031362085.1 Bacteroidota bacterium
GCCGCACTTCGTCAGCCGATTCGTGTACAAACTCTAACCGATAATCCATGATGCCGCTTTCCATCATCTGACCGAGATGACGACTGGCGACCTGAGCTTCTGCCCCAAAAACAGTATTCCGGCAATTGACACGGCAGGTAAAACAAAAAAGCAAATAAGAAAAGAAAGAAAAGCTGCAAAAAGAGCATTTCGATTGGAAAATAAAAATAATCTTCCGGAAGTAAGTGTAATTCCAAAAACAGTTTTCCGATTACTTACTTCAGTTAAGCGTGTCGGTATTCAATACACCGAAGATTTGGGCACTACTTTACCGGGATATACGGACAGCACTGGTAACCTGGGTTATAATTTTAAGAGTCATCAACCCGGCTGGGGATTTATTTTGGGATACCAGCCCGATAGCAACTGGATAAACCGATTAGGTGATAAGGGAAAATTTTCGAGAGATACATTAGTGTCAGCATTAATTCAGCAGCGGTACAATCAAAAATTAGCATTGACAGCACAAGTAAGCCCGTTCCGTGATTTTAATATTGATTTGAATCTTGATAAAACATTTGATAAAAATTATTCTGAATTATATAAGGATACAAGTGAAGTGGATAATGTGGGCTTAACAAGATTGAGTCCCTATGCAATGGGAAGTTTCAATATCAGTTATATCGCTTTTAAAACGTTATTTAAAAAATTCGATCCGAATGAAGTGTCAGAAACCTTTAATCAGTTTGAAGCCAACCGTGCCATTTTATCAAAGCGATTAAAAACATTGAATCCTTATGCTGTGGGTAATGCAGTAGGTGCTGATGGCTACGTGCAAGGCTATGGAAGATATGCGCAGGATGTAGTAATACCGGCATTCATAGCTGCATACACAGGTAAAGATCCATCATCTGTTAATTTAATTAAGAACAGTAATTCAAAATTGCGTAGCAATCCGTTCAGCGGGTTGATTCCGAAACCAAACTGGACGGTAAGTTTTAATGGTCTTTCACGTTTGGCTGGATTGGATAAAATATTTACAACAATTAATATACGTCATGGTTATCATGGATCATTAAGCATGAACAGTTTTAATTCTGCTTTGTATTTCCAGGATCCATTCCGGGTAGGTTTCCCATACTTCCGTGATTCAGTTGGTTATATTCCTTATTTCCTTGTTCCGAATATTACAATTCAGGAATCATTTGATCCGATGATTGAATTAGATATGACATTCACCAATCAAATGACATTTCGTTTTGAATACCGGAAGTCAAGACAACTGAGTTTAAGTTTAATCGATTATCAGTTGGCTGAAAACAGATCAGAAGAAGTAACCTTTGGGTTTAACTGGAGAAAAAGAGGAATACCGTTCTTAAAAAATGTAAAGATTGGAAAGAATGGTGAAAAATTAGATAATGATGTTACATTCAAATTTGATTTTAGTTTACGGGATGATGCAACCGCCAATACAAAATTAGATCAGAATACATCGTATGGTACTTCGGGACAAAAAGTAATCCGTATAGCACCATCAATCGATTATGTATTGAATAAAAGAGTGAGTTTACAATTATACTTCGAACAAAACCGCAGCATTCCAAAAATCAGTAATTCATTTCCCATTACAAATACAAGAGGCGGATTGAAGGTGAGGATTTCGTTGAGTCAACAATAACTTTTTTATCTTAGTACTCACCGTATTCATTTAATTCTTCCAACATTGCCTGAATCTTTTTATCCCAGGAAGCTTGTTGTGTTTTATTAATGCTGTGATTGGTTTCATCATCGTACAGTTGTTGCAAATCACCTTTTTCATTCATCACTTGGGTGTAAATTTTATTCAACTCTTCATGCTGTTTACTTTTCGCCAAAAACGCTGTTATTTCTTTATTTAGTTTTCTTGCAAAAATTTCAGCTATATCAAAATGCCCTTGCTCGTGTTTGAGGATATAATCTGAATTGACCCGTACCCAGGATCTGCTTTTTTGAAATTTACATTCAATTTCAAATTTTATTTCATCTCTGTTTCTGCTAAAGCTAAAACCAACATAGGTAGTGGTTAATGCAGCATCACTTGTATTCGCTGGTTTAGCCATTTTAAAATCATCCCAGTTTAGTTTACGTTTACTATTCCAGGGAATATAATCTTCATTTCTTTTTTCTGTAAAAGAAAGAAACAGGATAGCACAAAAGAAAACCGATAATAATTTTTGAATCTTCATATAATATAGACAGCAAGTTGGGAAAAAAAAATCAAAAGAAATGGTAAAAATGGTGAATTGTGAATGGTGAGTCGGGCAGTTCTTTATTTGTGAAATGAATATTTAATGTTTGAAAATTGAATCTGGAAGCTTTTTAATCTTTGAGCTTTAATTTTTGAGTATTCAAATTGAGCACTTAACAAAAAAAATCTCCTAAAAAATTCAGAGGAGCCTGGCAAACAATCGAAGGTAGTTTTTAGTCAATCCATATTTTTGGCGCTGCTTGTCTTACTTCATCGGAAACACCGCTGGCATATTTTTCAAAATTTCTTATAAATAATCCGCCGAGGTATTTTGCTTTTTCGTCGTAAGCATTTTTATCTGCCCATGTATTTCTGGGGTTTAGAATTTCAGCAGGCACACCGTCGCATGTTTTGGGTATTGCCATTCCAAATACCGGATGTGTTTCAAATTCTACATTGTCCAGCTTGCCTTCCAATGCAGCCGTTATCATGGCTCTTGTAAATTTTAATTTCATCCGGCTGCCTACTCCATAAGCACCACCGGTCCATCCGGTATTTATCAACCATACGTTTACTTTATGCTCTGTCATTTTTTTTCCGAGCATCTGAGCATATTTGCCAGGATGTAATGGAAGAAACGGTGCACCAAAACAAGCACTGAATGTTGGCTTGGGTTCTGTAACTCCCAGTTCGGTACCCGCCACTTTGGCTGTATAACCTGAGATAAACTGGTACATCGTCTGCCCCGCACTCAACTTTGAAATGGGTGGCAACACTCCAAAGGCATCACAGGTTAAAAAGAAAATATTTTTTGGCAATCCACCCATGGATGGCTCCATTGCATTGCTGATGAAATTTAACGGATAAGAAACTCTTGTGTTTTCTGTAATAGATCCATCATCAAAATTTATTCTGTTTGTTCCGGGATAGAATGTAACATTTTCCAATAATGCGCCGGGTCTTATTGCATTATATATCTCGGGTTCTTTTTCTTCAGTCAGGTTTATAGTTTTTGCATAGCAACCCCCTTCAAAATTAAAAATGTTATCATCTGTCCAACCATGTTCATCATCTCCAATCAGCTTTCGGTTTGGGTCGGCGCTTAACGTTGTTTTACCCGTACCACTTAATCCAAAAAAGATTGCAGTATCGCCATCTTTTCCCATGTTGGCACTGCAATGCATACTCAATACATTTTTTTCATGGGGCAATATATAATTGAGGATGGTAAAAATTCCTTTCTTGGTTTCACCGGTATAACCCGTGCCAGCAATCAATATCATTTTATCTTTAAATGAAACGATTGCAGCATTGTGTTGTCTTGTGCCACATTCTTTAGGATCCAGCCTTAACCCGGGTGCTGAAAGAATTTTCCAATCCGGATTGAAAGATTCTAATTCATCTTCCGGAGGTCGCAAAAACATGTTATAGGCAAACAAATTTATCCAGGGCTTTTCGTTTACGATGCGGATATTAATCCGATAACGGGGATCAGCACATGCATAGCAATCACGTACCCATAATTCAGGAGCTTTATCCAGATAATCTGTAATTTTCTTTTTTACAATATCAAAATATTTTTTTTCAATGGGAATATTAAATTCATTCCAGTGTACAGATTCTGCTGTAGTTTCATCTTTCACAGTAAATTTATCCTTTGGTGACCGTCCGGTAAATTCGCCGGTTTTAATAACCAATGCACCGGTATCATTTAATACGCCTTCCCCAATTCTTAATGAATCATAAACCAACTCTTCGGGGCTAAGCTGATAATGGATAATTTCAGCATTTTTAAGACCCAGGCTTACCAATTTGTCTGGCGAAATTGTGAGGACAGGAGCTGACATAATTCTTGAAGTTTATTGATGCTAGGTCGCAAAGGTATGGGCAAACTGTATTCAACACAAACACACGTTAGCTAATTTGTCAAAAAGCCTACATCTTTGTTGAAAATTTATTTTTTTTGGCTTTTAATCAAATGATTTTTAAACAAACGGAAATTTATCAACACCCGGTTTGAAAGATTCATTTTTTAAAAACAATTATTTCAATTATTAACCGCCTTATTATCTTTAACCAATCTTAAAAAACGATAGCATGAAATATTTTCCTTTAAAATCAGAATTGTTTACAAAAAACCGAACACGGTTTTATAATGCAATGCAGAAAAATTCAATCGCCATTTTTGTAAGCAATGATGAAGTGCCTAGCAATGGCGATGCCTTGTATGCATTTAAACAGAATACCGATCTTTTTTGGCTAAGTGGCGTTACTCAGGAAGACAGTATGGTTATTCTTTTTCCCGACAACCCGGATCCGAAATACCGTGAAGTACTCGTATTGGTTCGACCCAATGAATTAAAAGAAAAATGGAATGGAAAAAGATTACGGATAAATGAAGCACAGGCTATTAGTGGTATAAAAACAATTGTTTGGCTCGACAGTATCGATGCATTATTACAAACATGGATTCATCTTGCAGATACAGTTTATTTAGATACAAATGAAAATGATCGTAAAGCAAGTTTAGTTAGAACAAGCGATTACCGTTTTGTGGATGAAATGAAAAGCAGGTATCCGTTGCACAATTATCAAAGGGCTGCAAAAATTATGAAGGAACTGCGTGCAATAAAAACTGCATTGGAAGTGGAAGTGCTACAGCAAGCGATTGATATTACCGAAACTACGTTCAGAAGATTATTAAAATTTATCAAACCCGGTGTGATGGAATATGAAATAGAAGCAGAGATATTCCATTCATTTCTTTCACAACGGGCAACCGGACCGGCTTATGGCAGCATCATTGCAGGCGGCGACAGGGCAAGAACATTGCATTATGTTTCCAATAGCGAAGAATGTAAGGATGGTGAAATGATACTGATGGATTTTGGCGCTGAATATGGTGGTTACTGTGCCGACCTTACAAGAACAGTTCCGGTTAATGGAAAATTTGGCCGCAGACAAAAAACAGTTTACAATGCATGTTTGCATTTACATGATTATGCAAAAAGTATATTGAAACCCGGAATCAGCATTGTTGATTATACCGAAAAAATAGGAGAGGAGGCAACACAGCAATTTTTAAAAATTGGTTTGATACGCAAATCGGATGTAAAAAATGAAGATCCGGAAAACCGTGCATACCGGAAATATTTATATCACGGTATCTCACATCATTTAGGAGTGGATGTGCATGATTTGGGAACAAGAACCGAACCCATAAAAGCCGGAATGGTATTTACGGTTGAGCCGGGAATTTATATTGAAGAAGAAAAGATGGGGGTGCGGATTGAAAATAATTTATGGATAACTCGTGATGGCCATAAAGATTTAATGAAAAATATTCCTATTACTGCTGAGGAAATTGAAACCTTAATGAAGAAATAAAAATTACCTTGCCTGCATGAAGCAAATTCCAAACCTGTTCACTTTACTCAACCTAGTATTTGGTTGTATCGCAATCATTTTTACTTTACAAAACGGAATTATCATTACCGTTGATTCTACGGGAACAGAATTACTTGATATTCCTGAAAAAATAGGGATGGCATCTCTATTTATTTTTCTTGCGGCTGTTGTGGATTTTCTCGATGGCTTTGTTGCACGTTTATTTAAAGCAAGTTCAGAAATGGGAAAGCAATTAGATTCGTTGGCTGATTTGGTAAGTTTTGGTGTAGCACCCGGTATGATAATATACCAATTTCTCCGGCTGGGTTTTGCAC
>JANLSA010000071.1:0-5078 GCA_031362085.1 Bacteroidota bacterium
ATTACTCCGCCATCTTTTTTTTAGTTATGTGGGGCTTGAATGTAGTAGATGCAACCGTAGATGCACATTTGAAAAGTTTTGACGTAAGCCCTGATCTTTCTTTAAAAATAAAACCCGGTTACAGCGACCTTGCTAAAACAAACGGACTAAGCCTCATCTTCACTTTTAAATAATTTATTTTCCGCTCATACATACTTCGTAAATTGCCATCGGCAGAAGTTTCAGAATTCATAAGTTTAAATGCTGCGAACAGGTAAACTTCTAAACTCTTAAATTATAAAAAGCAAATGAACATTGCATTGATCGGTTACGGAAAAATGGGAAAGACAATTGAAGAAATTGCTTTGCAACGTGGCCATCAGATTGTTTTAAAAATTGATATAGATAATGCAACTGATTTTACAAAGGGAAATTTAAATAAAGCAGATGCCGCAATCGAATTTACCGGACCACATAGTGCTTACGAAAATGTAAAAAAACTTATGCAGTTTGGTACAGCAACGGTATGCGGCTCCACCGGCTGGTTGCAGAATTTGAATGAAATACATGAAAGCTGCAAACAAAACGATGCTGCTTTTTTATATGCAAGTAATTTTAGTGTAGGTGTAAATATCTTTTTCGAGCTGAATAAAAAACTTGCTTCTTTGATGGCCGCTCATCCAGATTATGAAGTTGCAATAAAGGAAATACATCATACTCAAAAAAAAGACGCACCAAGTGGCACAGCCATTACACTTGCTGAACAAATACTGGAAAACATACCGGGAAAGAAATCCTGGGTAAATCATATCAGCGATAAAAAGGATGAACTTGAAATTATCAGCGAACGAATAGACCCGGCACCCGGAACACATGCCATAAAATATTCATCTGCTATCGATGATATTGAAATCATCCATACCGCTCACAGCCGAAAAGGATTTGCACTCGGTGCTGTAATTGCCGCAGAATTTATTGCTGGCAAAAAGGGCATTTACAGTATGAAAGATGTATTGAGTTTGTAAGAAGTATTATTATTTTTTTACATTGACACATCTATTTTCTAATTTTTTCAGCAATCAGAATCAAGCGTTTTGTTTTCCTCACATCATAGGCGTTCAATTCATAATCTCCAAACACCTCGTTTACCTGCATGCCCTGAAAACTGAGCATATCCGTAAAATCGCCCAGAGAAAATTTAGCAACTCTTTCTGTATGTTCTAATGCTTTGACCAATGATTCATCGGTTACCGATATTTTTTTATAAAAATGTGTTTCATCATGCCAGCGTTGAATGGTGTAAGTCGTTCCTTTTATTTCTTTCACTTCGTGATGTACCAGATGTTCTTCGGCATAATGCACATTCAGATAGTCAATTACAAAAACACCTCCTGGCTTTAAGCTTTTTACAATTGTGCGGATAGCATCATCATGCTCACGTCTTGTTTTAAAATATCCAAAGCTGGTAAAAAAATTAAAGGCATAATCAAAATAGTTTACATAAAATGGCAGTCGCATATCGTGCACAAAAAATTCAAGATTATCATGTTGAAATTTTTTTGCAATCGTAATGCTATCTGGCGAAATATCAATGCCGGTTACAAAATGATTAAACGATGCAAGCGTTTTACTATGCCGTCCTTTGCCGCAGGCAACATCCAGCATACGGCTACCGGGTGTTGGATTAAGATGAGTTAATAATTTAATAATAAAGGCAGAAGCTTCCTTTTCATCCCGGTCAAAATATAATTTATGATAGTAGGGAGAATTAAACCAGTCTTTGTACCATGCCTGCTCTGCCATAGGCAAATGTAAGTAGTGTGATTTACAAATTTTCAGATTACCCTTACTACTAAACGAAGAATGATATTTGTTTAAAACTGATTCAGCCCTTTTCCGAAAATATCGGGACAGGCAAGAGATGAGGGCAAATTTGTTTTACGTATTTTTGCCAACCTAATCAAAAACACACACAAGTGGCATTAATAAAAAGTATATCAGGCATACGAGGTACAATTGGCGGTATGCCTGGTGAAAATCTTACACCCGGCGATGTGGTAAAATTTACCGCTGCTTTCGGAACCATCATTTCAAAAAATAAATCAAAAGCGAAAATTGTAATTGGAAGAGATGGAAGAATAAGTGGGGCCATGATTCGTGATTTGGTAGTAAGCACTCTAACTGCTTTGGGAATAGATGTAATTGATTTGGGATTGTCAACTACACCAACCGTGGAACTGGCAGTTAAAATGGAAAACGCAGATGGTGGAATAATAATTACAGCAAGTCATAATCCTAAAGAATGGAATGCACTTAAGTTGCTGAACAATGACGGGGAATTTATTTCTGCGGAAACAGGAGTAAAATTATTAGAGTTGGCTGCAAAAGAAAATTTTTCTTTTTGCCCAGTTGATAAATTAGGAACTGTTACCACCGATGAAAGTTATTTACAGAAACATATTGATGCTGTTTTGAAATATCCGTTGATAAATGCAAAAGCAATTGCTAAAGCAAATTTTAAAGTGGTAGTAGATGCTGTTAATTCAACGGGTGCAATATTTGTTCCTGCATTATTAAAAGCATTGGGGGTAAATGATGTGATTGTTTTAAATAGTGAAGTGAACGGAAAATTTGCACATAATCCGGAGCCTTTACCGCAGCATCTTACCGAATTGAGTAGTGAAGTAGTAAAACAAAAAGCAGATCTTGGAATTGCCGTTGACCCCGATGTGGATCGCCTTTGTTTTGTTTGTGAAGATGGAGCTATGTTTGGCGAAGAATATACGTTAGTGGCTGTTGCCGATTATATTTTAAGTAAAAGAAAAGGCAATACTGTTAGTAATATGAGCAGTACAAAAGCCTTAAAAGAAATTACAATTAAATATGGAGGCGAATATTTTCCATCGGCAGTGGGAGAGGTGAATGTAGTAAAGAAAATGAAAGAGGTAAATGCTGTAATTGGTGGCGAAGGTAATGGCGGCATTATTGTTCCGGATTTTCATTATGGTCGGGATGCACTGATTGGTATCGGATTATTTTTAAGTCATCTGGCAAACCATAAAAAAGGAGGTAAATCATTGAGGGCTACTTATCCTGATTATTTTATTTCTAAAAATAAAATTGAACTCAGCAATGGCTTTGACGTAAAATCAATTTTTGAAAAAATTAAAAAGAAATACAAAAAACACCCCATCAATACAGAAGATGGATTGAAGATAGAATTTGATACAGACTGGGTACACCTTCGTACATCGAACACAGAACCGATCATCCGTATTTATTCAGAAAGTGATTTTGAAACAACTGCCAATAATATCGCATTGCAGATTATGAGGGATATTAAGGAGTTTATGTAAACAGGATTGGCGCATTAATCCTCCCATATTCTTGTTTGATACATTTTGTAAATCACTTTCCTCTGAATAATTATATTTGCAACCTATGCAAAGAATCTACTTCGACAATGCAGCTACAACGGCCCTTGACAAAGAAGTGCTGGATACGATGCTGCCATACATGACTACTCATTTTGGCAACCCATCTTCTATTTATTCATATGGAAGAGAATCCAGATTGGCAATTGAAACAGCAAGAAAAACAGTTGCAAAAATTTTAAATGCACACCCCGGCGAAATATTTTTTACCAGCGGTGGTACCGAAAGCGATAATATGGCAATATCTGCTTCCATACACGATTTAGGTTGCCGTCATATCATTACTTCACCAATTGAACATCACGCCGTATTGCATGCAGTTGAACATTACGATCATGAAGATGTCGTAAGCAGCAGTTTTGTGAATCTGTTGCCAGATGGACATATTGATTTGGAAGATTTGGATAAACAACTTGCATCACATGAAGAAAGATGCCTGGTAAGTCTTATGCATGCTAATAATGAAATTGGAAATCTGTTGGACATTTATGCAGCTGGTGAAATTTGTAAAAAACATGATGCTATCTTTCATTCGGATACTGTGCAGACAGTTGGACATTATAAAATTGATTTGCGCAGCAAACCTGTACATTTTGCTACCGGTGCCGGACATAAATTTCATGGACCAAAAGGAGTGGGCATTTTATATGTAAATGATAATATTAAAATAAAACCAATCATCTATGGCGGGGGGCAGGAACGTAATATGCGGGCTGGAACTGAAAACCTCTATGGTATCGTTGGGTTTTCAAAAGCCTTGCAAATGGCAGATGCAAATCTTGAAAAAGATGCGCAGTACATTCAATCCTTAAAAACCTATATGATTGAGCAATTGGAAAAAAATATTTCCGGTGTTCAGTTTAATGGAGATTATAATGGAAGTAGTTTATATACCGTATTAAATGCATCTTTTCCTAAAAATGAAAAATCAGAAATGATTTTATTCAATCTCGATATTAATAATATCTGCGTATCTGGTGGCAGTGCCTGTAGTAGTGGTGCCGATGTGGGTAGCCATGTTATCCGGGCAATTAATAACAATCCTAACCTGGTAGCAGTTCGGTTTTCGTTTTCCAAACACAACACAAAGGAAGAAGTGGACACAGTAGTAGCCAAACTCATAGAGCTTATTTAGTCTTTTAACATTTTAAAAGAAAAATTAATTTGGATCGTTACGAATTTTTCGTAGGTTTACGAAAATTTCGTAGAAATGGAAAAACTCACCCACGTCGAAGAAGAAACCATGCAGGCCGTTTGGCGTACTGGAGAAGGCAATGTAAAAGCTTTTATGGAACATCTTGATGAATTACTCCCATATACAACAGTAGCATCTACAATTAAGAACCTTGAGAAGAAAGGCTATCTGAGAAGCCGCCTGGTAGCAAATGCATATTTGTATAAGCCGGAAATTTCTGAAGCGGATTATAAAAAGAAATTTATGGGGACCGTAGTGAAAGAGTATTTCGATAACTCGTATAAAGAACTGGTGAATTTTTTTGTAGAGCAGAAAAAACTTTCAGCAAAAGAGTTGAAAGAAATTTTAACCATGATTGAGAAAGGCAATAGATAAACAATTAAACTTTTAGTCATGCCGGCATTATTTATTTATTTACTAAAACTTTCTGTAAGTCTTGCAGTCGTATTTTTATTTTACCAATTGGTATT
>JANLSA010000087.1:0-2032 GCA_031362085.1 Bacteroidota bacterium
GTCAGCGCCATCTCTTAATTTAAAAATCGTGTTATGAAAAAAATTATATTTCTTTTGATTATTGCATATAGTATCCATTCGGCTTTCGGCCAGCAAACATTTACCAAACAGGATTTTCTGCAAAAAAGTAAAAATAAAAATACACTTGGATGGTGCCTGGTAACAAGCGGTTTTATAGCAGGATTTATAGGAGCAGTTATTAATGTAAAAGATGAGGTAAAAACAATAATAAGTATTCCCGGAAATATTCTAACAGGATCTCCAGTTGTTGAGGAAGACAATTATAGTACTGAATTAATTATTGGAGGAGGAATAGCTATTATTAGCAGTATTCCTCTTTTTATTGCTTCAACAAAGAATAGAAAGAAAGCGATGAGCATGTCTTTCAAAAACCAAATGATACCACAATTGCAAAACAGCGGCTTTGTTTACAGGCCTGTGCCTTTTATTAATCTTAAAATCGATTTATAAAATGAAACAAATTTTTTCGCTATCTTTTTATTTATAAATAATGACGAGCTATGTATTACAGGGCTTTAAATTACAATTTTACACATCGAGATTTAATGACTCACTTGTTAATGCTGACAATTGCCAAACTGAAAAAGAAAATTATCAATTCCTGTTTCGGAAGCGTCTTTGCAAATAATAGCTTAGAGGTAGCAAATGAAAGAAATCGAACTATAAAAGAACAACATCCTGCCCCGAGACGATTTTAAAAATCACAATTATAAAACTATGATCATGAAAAAGATCTTTTTTTTCTTATTAATACTTTCTACAGGTGCAATAATTATTTCCTGCAAAAAAAGCGAACCTGCTGGCAAAACAGATTTACTTACTGCCGGAAAATGGCAGATAACAGAATATACGGAAATATGCTACTGTGGCGGAATGGGTTTCGGCACTTCTACTCGTGACGTGTATGCTTCGTATACTGCCTGTGAAAAGGATAATTATTATGTATTCTCTAAAGGCGGAACTGCTGAAGTCAATGAAGGAACTACTAAATGCAATCCGGCCAATGCACAGTCCTATACAGAAGGCTGGGCATTCAATAGTGATGAAACAAGGTTCCTGTTCAAAGGAAAGGACTGGAAAATTTTCCAACTGAATAAAACCACATTCATTATCTCAACTGTGGTTCTGCTGGGCACTGGTGAAACAATCACCTTCACGAAATTTTAAAATCATTTCTGACCAAAACAATCATAAAATGAAAAAGCTCACCACTCTCTTGCTGCTGTCTTTATTATTTTTCAATTGCATCAGCCAACAAACCAGTCCCACTCCGGTTTTAACCAAACAGGCTAATTACCAGCAAAGAAGCAGAAATCAGAAAATCGGTGCGATACTTTTATTGGGAGGTGGAGGGTTATCTGCCGGAATAGGAGGGTTGATTTGGTGGGCAGCAGATTTTGAACATGGACTTACTCCCGGAAGTGATCCGGATCAGCGGCAACAAAATGTAAATACGGGCAAAGTCTTTATTATCGTAGGCAGCATTATGATGTTGGCTAGCATACCATTATTCAATGCTTCAAATAAAAATAAAACCATGAGCATGTCTTTTAAAAACCAAAGGATACCACAGTTGCAAGGCAGTAGTTTTGTATACAGGCCCATACCATCTATTAACCTTAAAATAGATTTATAAAATGAAACCAACCTTTACCACCATCTTTTTATTAATTAGTGCTTACTTATTTGCGCAGCAAGAAGAACAAAAGATAAAGCCCATTTGCCGGATTCATGTTACCACCATGCAGGAAAATAAAATGAAAGGACTGCTTTTAGCAACCAGTGATTCATTGTTGATTGTTTATCCCGGTAAAATGAGTTACTGGAATAAGGGGAAAAAATATGATGGTGTTGTTTTTGGTTGTTCAAGAATCAAAAAGATTACCCTTAAAAAAAATACCCGGGTGATGAAAGGGATGCTGATAGGAGCCGTTATTGGAACATTGCCATTACTTGCAGGGCATAGTCCGGATGATAAATCAGGCATTGATGCACTCATGCAGTCAAACGG